>NZ_JAGHKE010000037.1:0-19018 GCF_017889395.1 Allofournierella sp.
CACCTGGGCCGCGCCGTAATCCGCCGCCTTGTCCACGGCGGCCCGGGCGGCGGGCTGGGCGGTGATGAACTCGTATTCCCGCAGAATCCGCTGCGCGGACTGCATCCGGGCGAACAGCGAACCGGCAAAGAACTGCCGCAGCTTGGCAAAGTCCATCTTGTCGTAGAGGGCCTCGTCCAGCAGCTTTGCCTCCACCTGCCGCTTTGCCTCCCCTTCCGGGTCGGCGGCCGCGGCGGCCAGGTCCGCATGCTGCAAAAAGGCGTGGAGGGCGGTGCCCTTTTCGGCGGCGGTCAGGCCCTCCTTATACAGGAAACCGGGCCGCTCCAGAATCGGGTCCTGGGCCTCGTGGGTGAGAGCGGTCACACTGACCTTGGCGGGTACCTGGGTCAGCGCCGCGGCCGGGTACTGCCAGGCAAAGCGGCTGCGCACCGCTTCCAGCAGCGTTTCGTCCGGCTCGCCCTCCGGCAGGCGCACCGGGCAGGCGGGGGCGGGCTCGGTGAATTCGTCCGCCTCCAGGCTCACGGTGAACCGGTCCGCCAGCTCCCTTTCGCTCACCGGGGGCTGGGGCATCACCTCTACCTCCAGCTGGCGGCAGAAGCGTTGCGCCCCGGGATGGGCCATGGCAGCCTGCATCACCCACTCGCCCCGGCTGGCGCAGTGCTCCAGCAGATACGGCTCCGGCGCGCCGGAGAAGATGCGCAGGGCCAGCTTCTGGGCCAGTTTCAGCGCGTTCTTGGTGGCCATGGTCATGACCAGCTTGTCCCGCGCACGGGTGAAGGCCACATACAGTACCCGCATCTCCTCACTCAGGCCCTCCTGAGCCAGGGCGGACTGCACCGCCCGGTAGGGGGCGGTCACGTAGGTGCCGCCCTGCCCTGCCCGCAGGGTCAGGCCGATGCCCAGCTGCGGGTGGAACACCGCCGCGGCCCGCAGGTCCTCTTTATTGAACTCCCGGCCCAGATCGGCGGCGAACACCACTGGGAACTCCAGGCCTTTGGACCGATGCACCGTCATGATAGTCACGCAGCCGGGACGGCTCTGGCCCTGCTCCGGGCCGGGCACGCCGTCCCCTGCCAGGGCCGCGTCCATGGCCCGCACCACACCGGCCAGACCGTGGCCACCGCAGCCGGAGGCAAAGGCGGCGAACTGGCGCAGGTTCTCCCGCCGGGCGCTGCCGTCCGGCATGGCGCCCGCCGCGGCAAGACAGCCGGTGCGGGCAAAAATCTCCTCCATCAGCCGATCCACCGGCATGGTCTGGCTGAGCTGGCGCAGGGTGTGCAGCCACTGGCCGAAGGCCTTCACCTTTTCGTCCTCGCTGGCCATCACCGCGCCGTAAAAGCTGCCGTTTTTGCGGCCAAGGCGCAGGTTCACCAAATCGTCCGGGGTGAAGCCGCCCATGCCGCTGAGCATCACCGCCGCCAGATGCACGTCCTGGGCGGGGTTGTCCAGCACCCGCAAAAGGCTTGCCACCGGGCGGATCTCCGGCGCGTCCAGCAGGTTCTCGGCCCGGTCCACATACACCGGGATGCCCTCGGCCTCCAGCTGGGCGGCGTAGTCCCCGAAGGCGCCCCGGCTGCGCAGCAGGATGCAGAAGTCCTCGTACCGGGGCGGCCGGGGTCCGGTCTCGCCCCGCACGGTAAAGCCGCTTGCCGGGTCCATCAGCTGGCGGATGCGGCGGGCGATGTACTCCGCGTCCCCCGCCGGGCGCTCGCTCTGCACCAGCCGGAACTCGCAGTCACCAGCGTAGCCGCCGTAATTTTCCAGACCTCCCAGGCCGGGCACCAGCCGTTCGCCGGGGCCGTAGTCCACGCCGCCCAGCTTGCGGCTCATCAGGGGGGTGAACAGGGCGTTCACCCCGCCGATCACTCCCGGCGCACTGCGGAAGTTGGCATCCAGAAACAGCTTCTGGGGGCCGGGCTGGCCGTATTCCACAAACCGGTCCAGCTTCTGTTGAAAGATGGTGGGGTCCGCCTGGCGAAAGCGGTAGATGCTCTGTTTCAGATCGCCCACAAAGAACAAATTGGAGCCGTCCGGCCGGGCCAGACAGTGATAGAGGGTGTCCTGCAGGGCGTTGGTGTCCTGGTATTCGTCCACCATCACCTGCTCGAACTGCTCGCTCAGCTGGGCCGCCAGCGGGGTGGGGGTGCCGTTCTCGTTCTGCAAAAGCTGCAAGGCCAGCTGCTCCACGTCGCTGAATTCCAGCATCTTTTCCTCCAGCTTGGCCTGATAGAACCGCTGGTTGAATTCCCGCTCGGCCCGGGCCAGCGCCCGCACCAGCGGGGCGGCGGTGCGCCGGTCCTGCAAGAACTCCTCCTCGCTGCAGAGAAAAACCGTTTCCTGCAAACGCTTGAGGGTGTCCTTCAACAAATCCCGCCGGTCCTTGATGCGGGTCATGGCCTCGCTGGAATGGCCCCGCACCGCCTTTAATCTGGCATAGCTCAACGAGCGGCTGGCCTCGCACATGGCATCCCAGGGCTGGGAGTCGATGGCGTCCAGCAGCGCATCCACCGCCGCCTCGTCCGATTCCAGCGCCGGGCGGTAGGCCTCGTCGAGGGCCGGGTCGTTTTCCAAGTCCTCCAGGTTCTGGGCCGCCAGCTCCCGGGCGCAGAGGGCCGCCCGCCGGGCCTCGGTGCGCAAGGTCTGGCCCCAGCGGGTGTCGTCCAGGGGCGCGTCCTCCTCCCACTGGGCGCAGAAGGCCTCCAGCACCTTTTCCGGCCGGGGCATGCTGCTCAGAAAGTCGTGCAGCTGCTCCACCACCCGGCTGGCCATGGCGTCGCTGCGGCCCTTGCCGTACAGGTCCGCGAAGGCGCAGAAGTCCGGGTCGTTGTAGGCGTTTTCCAGCGCGTCCGCCAGTGCCTGACGGCGCAGCTGGGCCAGCTGGGAGCCGTCGGCAGTGGTGAAGTCCGCCGGGATGTCAAGCGCGCTGAAATGGGTCTTTAGCAGCTGCAGGCAGTAGGAGTCGATGGTGCAGATGGGCGCGCGCTGCAGCAGCATCCGCTGGCGGCGCAGATGGCCCGAGCCGGGGCGCTTTGCCAGCTCGGCGCTCAGGCGCTGGGCCAGCTTTGCCCGCAGGCTGGCCGCCGCCGCCCGGGTAAAGGTGACGATGAGCAGCCGGTCCGCGTCCACCGGGTTTTCCTCCCGGCAGAGGATGCGCACCGCCCGCTCCACCAGTACGGCGGTCTTGCCGCTGCCCGCGGCGGCGCTGACCAGCAGGGCGCTGCCGGTGTGGTCGATGGCCCGGCTCTGCTGGGGGGTAAATTTAATGGTTGCCATAGATTGCCGGTCCTCCTTTTAATCGTCCTCGTGGCCGCAGACGCTGCGGTAGTCACAGTATTTGCAGTTTGTCTCTTTCCGTTTGCCGTGGCCGATGGGCTCGGCGGCCACCTGCCCGGCATAGAGCCGCTCGGCCATCTGGACCACCAGGCCGTCCAGCTCCTGCCGAAGCCCGTCCAGAGTCTCCAGACTGGCCAGCGCCGGGCCGGGCTTGGGGGTGCCGTCCTTGTCGAACTTGAAGGGCACGAACAGGCCCTTGCGCTCCCGGTCCATGGCGTCGATGACGGCGTATTCGTCCGCCACCAGACCCTCCACCTTGTATTCCAGGCCCTTGGCCGCCTGCTGGCGGCTGCCCCGGGTGGGGGCCGGGTCGGCCATCAGGTAGAGCACGCCCGCCGGGGCCGGGTCGGCAAACTGCTGCCCGCCGTTGCGGGTGAGGGTGAACAGGTAGACCAGCATCTGGCAGTTGAGGCCGTTTTTCACGTCCTCCAGCAAAAACTCCTTGCTGCCGGTCTTGTAGTCCACCACCCGCAGCCAGGTATTGCCGTTTTTCTCGAAGGCGTCCACCCGGTCGATCTTGCCCACCATGCGCACCGTCTCGCCGGTGGAGGTGGTAAGCACCACCGGGGGCACGTCCTCCGGGCTTGTGCCGATGCCCTTTTCAAAGGCCACCGGCACAAAGCTGCCCTGCCGCTGCTCCGCCTGAATGTATAAAAGAAGATTGGCGGCGCTCTTTTTCAGCCGCTCCACCAGATAGCCAAACCGCCGGGCCTGGCCGGGCATGTTCTCCTGCACATATTCCTCCGCGATGGCGGCGGCCAGGGCCTTCACCTGCTCCTCGCTCAGGTCCACAAAGCCCTCGCCCGCCCGGCGCAGGGCCTGCTCCAGGATATAGTGGACCAGATTGCCGCTCTGGTCGGCGGTAAGGGCCGCCTGCTTGCGGGGCTTTGCGCCCAGCACATATTCCAGAAAATAGGCAAAGGGGCAGGAATAGTACCGCTCCATCCGGCTGGGGGTGAGCCACAGCTCCCGGCCCAGCAGCTGCTTCATGGCGGCGGTGTTGTGCACCGCGAAGGGCTCGGCCCCCGCCGCCTGCTTCACCGGGTTCAGCAGCTTGCCCTGCTCGGCCTCGTCCCGGTATTCCGCAAGGCTCTGGAAAAGGGCCGCGGTTTCGCCGCTTTCCGCGTCCCAGCTCTGGCCCAGCAGGTCCAGCGCCATGGCCGGGGTAGCGGCCAGATCCGCCCGCTCCAGCGCCGGCTCCTTTGGGCTGAAGCACTCGATCACCGGCGCAAGGGCACTGGTCACCGGCATGGCGGCGCTGCCCGCCGCCCAGCTGAGCCACAGGCCTTTCGCCGGGGCGGTGAGGGCTTTGTAAAAGCACACCTGCTCCCGGATGGCCCGGTTCTCGAAGCAGTCCGGCATTTCCACGCCCTGACGCATCAGGCTTTCCCGCTCGGCGTGGGTCAAAAGGCCCTTGTCGCCGGGGGCCTTGGGGAACTCGCCCTCGGCCAGGCCCAGCACAAAGCACCAGTCCGGGTTATCCAGCCGCATCCGGCCTGCGGTGGTGAAGATTACCTGATCCAGCGTCTGGGGAATGTGGCCCAGATCCGTGCTGCGCACCAGCAGCTCGAACAGGTCTGCCAGCTCGGCGGCGGGCAGAACCTCCTCGCCCAGCAGAAGGGCCATCTGGTTCAGAAGGTCCGCCGTCAGGTTCCACACCCGCACCGCCTCGCTGGCGGCGGGGATGCCCTCGCTTTCTTTCAGCTCGGCGCACATCCGGCCCATGGCCTCCTCGCCGCCCAGCGCCTGCATCCGTTTATACAGCGCGGCGCAGACCTGAGAGGCGGGCAGGTCCTTGCAGCGAGCGGCAAAGCCGTCCAGCTCGTCCACCAGGAAGGCCCGGGCCTGTTCGGCCAGAGCCAGCTGTTCCTCCTGTTCCTTCTTCGCCTTTTCCGAAAGAGTATTGGCCCCGAAGCCTGCGGGCGACAGGGTGAAGGGCTGCCGCCACTGGGCAGCGGAGAGCTGCCAGGTATAGGCGTAGTTTTCCAGCGCGCAGAGCTGGGGCTCGGTGAGACTGGTCAGGCCGGTTTTGGCCACGGCCAGCAGATTGTCGGTGCAAAGGCCCCGGCGTAAAAGAGCCAGCAGCGCCCGCACCAGCCGCACCGGGGCGGCGTGCTCGGCGGTGGTGGCCTCGTCGCAGAAGAGCGGGATGCCCGCCAGCCGGAACTCGTACCGGATGGGGGCCAGGTAGTTCTCGCTGTCCCGGCAGATGACCGCCATCTTGCCGTAGGGCACCCCCTGCCGGGCCAGGGCCTGGATGGCCGCCGCCACCTGCTTGGCCTCGTCCGCCCGGGTGGGGGCCTGCCAGAGGGTGAGCTGGGTTTCACTGGCGGGGGCCGGGTCCTCCAGCTGGCCGGACAACAGCCGGTTCAGCCGGGCCAGGTCCGGCGCTTCGCTGTGGCGGAAGTCGGTGTCCAGCACCAAAGGCGCAGCCACCGGCACGCTGTTTTTGCGGGCCAGCTGGCGCAGGGCTGCGGCCATCTGCTTGGCCCCGCTGAACAGGCCGAGGCCTCCCTCGTAGTCCTCCAGCCCGTCGCAGCAAAGGGCCACCGTCACATCCTCGGCCATGGTGAGCATGGCCTCCAGCAGGCGGCGCTTGGGGGCGTTGAAGGTATCGAACTCGTCGATGAACACCGCGCGCCCGGCGAAGAAGTCCGGCTGCAGCGCTTTGGCCGCCGCCAGCACCCGGTCGCCCGGGTCCATGGCCGAGCCCTCCAGCAGGGCCTCGTAGGCGGCGAAGATTCCCGCCAGCTCACCCAGCTTGCGGCTGCTGTGACCGGTATTTTGGGCCAGCTCCTCCAGCTGCCGGGGGCTGAGACCGGCGCTTTTGAATTCGTCCAGGGTCTCGGCGCACTTTTCGCAGAAGGCCGCGCTGCGCCGGTGGCGGCTGTAGTACACCAGATTCGGCCCCATGGACTGCAGCGCCCGGCGCACCAGCACCGCCCGGCCCGCGTCGGTGAGGGTACGCACCGCCGCGCCGCCGTAGGCCTGCAGAATATCCTCCGCCAGGCTGGTGAAGCTGTAGCTGGTCACATAGCCGGACAGCTCGTCTCCCAGCAGCTGATACAGCCGCCCCTCGGTAGAGGAGGTGAACTGCTCGGGCACGATGAGCACGCTCTTTTCCCCCGCCAGCGCCCGGGTGCGGATGGTTTGTAACAAATGGCTCGACTTGCCGCTGCCGGACACTCCCAGCACCAGATGCAGCATGGCGATCCCTCCCTTTTGTGGTCTGTGCTTTTGATTATAACACAGCGAACCTGTGCCGCAAACAAAAAGCGGGCGCTCCATGCCGGGAGCGCCCGCTGAACATATTGATAAGGTAAGGTCAGGCGGTAGCAGTGGCAGCCTCCTGTGCGGGGGCGGCGGCCTGCTGAGCTTTCTGGGCCTTCTTCTCGGCGGCAGCGGCCATCAGGTTGGCCACGATGGAGCCGGAGATGTTGTGCCATACGCTGAACAGCGCGCCGGGAACGGTGGCCAGGGCCAGATCGGGGAAGACGGTGCCCGCCAGGCTGGTGGCCAGGCCGCTGTTCTGCATGCCCACCTCGATGGACAGCGCGTTGCACTTGGGATCGGACAGGCCCAGCAGCTTGCCCACGCCGTAGCCGCAGGCGTAGCCCAGAACGTTGTGCAGCATGACCACGCCCAGGATCAGCAGGCCATTGGCGAAAAGCTTGGCCTGGTTGCCGGAAACCACCGCGCCCACGATGGTAACGATGGCGGCCACGCTCACCAGAGGCAGAACCTCCACGGCGGCCTGGGTGAACTTGCCGAAGAACTTGTTGACCACAAAGCCCAGGGCGATGGGGATCACCACCACCTGCACGATGCTCACGAACATGCTCACAGCATCCACGGAAACGGTCTCACGCAGGTACAGGTAGCTCAGCGCCGGGGTCAGGAAAGGAGCCAGGATGGTGGAGCAGGCGGTCATGCCAACGCTCAGGGCAACGTCGCCCTTGGCCAGGAAGGTCATCACATTGGAGGAGGTGCCGCCGGGGCAGGTGCCCACCAGCATCACGCCCACGGCCAGCTCGGGAGGCAGGTTGAACAGCTTGATGAGCAGGAAGGCCAGGAACGGCATGATAACGAACTGAGCCGCGCAGCCCACCAGAACATCCTTCGGGCGGGTGAATACCACCTTGAAGTCCTCCAGCTTGAGGGTCAGGCCCATGCCGAACATGACCACCATCAGCAGGTTGTTCACGGTGACCAGACGGGTTGCCACGTTCCAGTCCTTGCCCACCCACAAAAAGCTTTCGGGTACAAAGAAGGCCAGGGCGGCCACCGCCACCACGATGAAGGCCATGTACCGGCCCACAAATTTGCTCAGCTTTTTCAACGCGTTCATTGTTTCGTTCCTCCCTGTTGTTTCACACACAATTTTGCAAAATTTCCGCAAGAAATTATTGTCTCAACGAATTATTTGAGCACCGCGCCGGTGTTTGCGCTGCTCACCAGACGGGCGTAACGGCCCAGCCAGCCGGTGGTGATGCGGGGGGCGGGTGCCTTCCAGTCTGCACGGCGGCGCTCCAGCTCCTCCTCGCTCACCTTCAGCTCCACCTTACCGGCGGGGATGTCGATGGAGATGGTGTCGCCCTCCTCGATCAGGGCGATCTCGCCGCCCTGGGCGGCCTCCGGGCTCACATGGCCGATGGATGCGCCGCGGGATGCGCCGGAGAAGCGGCCGTCGGTGATCAGGGCCACGGTCTTGTCCAGCTTCATGCCTGCCAGGGCACTGGTGGGGTTGAGCATCTCCCGCATGCCGGGGCCGCCCTTGGGGCCCTCGTACCGGATGACCACCACGTCGCCGGGGTGGATCTGGCCCGCGTAGATGGCGGCGATGGCCTCGTCCTCACTGTCGAACACCCGGGCCGGACCTTCATGCGCCAGCATCTCGGGGGCAACTGCGCTGCGCTTGACCACGCAGCCGTCCTTTGCAATGTTGCCCCAGAGCACCGCGATGCCGCCGGTGGTGCTGTAGGGGTTGTCCATGGGGCGGATGGCGGAGGGGTCCCGGTTTTCGGCCCCGGCCAGGTTCTCGCCCAGGGTCTTGCCGGTGACGGTGGGCAGCTCGGTGTGGAGCAGGCCCGCGTCCGCCAGCTGCTTCATCACCGCCTGCACGCCGCCCGCGGCATACAGGTCCTCAATGTGGGTGGGGCCCGCCGGAGCCAGGTGGCAGAGGTTGGGCACCCGGGCGCTGACCGCGTTGATGGTGGCCAGATCCATGGGAACGCCCGCCTCGTTGGCGATGGCCAGCAGGTGCAGCACGCTGTTGGTGCTGCAGCCCAGGGCCATGTCGGTGGCCAGGGCGTTTTCAAAGGCGGCGGGGGTGAGGATATCCCGGGGGCAGAGATTCTGCTCCACCAGCTTCATCACCTGCATGCCCGCGTGCTTTGCCAGCTGGGTGCGGGCGGAGTAGACCGCCGGGATGGTTCCGTTGCCGGGCAGCGCCATGCCGATGGCCTCGCTCAGGCAGTTCATGCTGTTGGCGGTGTACATGCCCGCGCAGCTGCCGCAGCCGGGGCAGGTGTTCTTGGTGAGATCGTCCAGGGTGGCATCGTCGATCATGCCCGCCTTGTAGCTGCCCACCGCCTCGAACATCTGGGACAGGCTCACCTTCCGCTGGCCCTGACGGCCCGCCAGCATGGGGCCGCCGCTCACCAGAATGGAGGGAATGTTCAGCCGGGCCGCGGCCATCAGCATGCCGGGCACGATCTTGTCGCAGTTGGGCACCAGCACCAGGCCGTCGAAGCAATGGGCCAGGGCCATGGTCTCCACCGAGTCGGCAATCAGCTCCCGGCTGGGCAGCGAGTACTTCATGCCGGTGTGGCCCATGGCGATGCCGTCGCACACGCCGATGGCCGGTACCAGCACCGGGGTGCCGCCCGCCATGCGCACGCCGTCCTTCACCGCCTGGGCCAGCTTGTCCAGGTGGGAGTGGCCGGGCACGATCTCACTGAAGGCGCTCACCACGCCGATGAGCGGCCGGTCCAGCTCCTCGTCGGTGTAGCCCAGCGCGTAGAACAGGCTGCGGTTGGGGGTGCGCTCGGCACCCTTTTTCACGTTGTCACTTCTCATGGTTCCAAATCCCCTTTATCGTAAAATCAAAATAAAAAAGCCTTTGTCTTTCGCACTCGAATTCTGCTCGAATGCAAGAGACAAAGGCTTTTGAAAGCGCTCTGCGGTACCACTCTTGTTGCCCCGCCAAATGGCGAAGCCACCTCATGCCCGGACTCCCCGATTTTTCCAAACCGGTTCTAACCAAGCGGCAGGATAACGGTTGCCTTCCGTCCGCGTTTACTCGCGCCCCGAAGGGCCTTTCAGGCGGCAGCTCAGAGGTGATTGTTCCCCCGGCCTTGATCGCGCTGCCTCGCACCAACCGGCAGTTCTCTGGGCGCAGTGCACAGGGTACTTTTCCTCTTCATTGCTTTTGCGTGTTGAATTGTCGTTGTGACCATTATAGCACCGTTTGCGCGGTTGTCAAGCGGTTTTTGCCTGATTATTTTGAATAAATTCACGCCGCTTTGTTTGAATTTATTCGTGCATCCCGTACTTTGCAGCCGGACTTTTTTCTGCTACAATAACAAAAAAACACCGTGCCCGGGACTTTGCGCCCTGTACACGACATGAAGAAATGAGGTTGATTCAAATGGCAGGTTTGACGATGGAACGCGCCAAAGAGCTGCTGCACAGCACCACCACCGAGGCGCATCTGTTTGAGCACGCCATCGGCGTGAGCGCCGCCATGGGAGCCATGGCCCGCCACTTCGGCGAGGACGCGGCCTACTGGCAGGCGGTGGGCTATCTGCACGACTACGATTACGAGCAATACCCCGAAGAGCACCTGAAGCACACCGAGGAGCCACTGCGCACCGCAGGGGTGGACGAAGAGAGCATCCGGGCGATTCTGGCCCACGGCTACGGCCTTTGCAGCGATGTGGAGCCGCACACCTCCATGGAAAAGAGCCTGTTCACGGTGGACGAGCTCACCGGCCTGATCGGTGCCACCGCACGCATGCGGCCGGGCGGACTTTCCGATCTGGAGGCCTCCAGCGTGAAGAAGAAATTCAAGGACAAAAAGTTCGCCGCCAAGATCGACCGGGCGGTGATCAAGCAGGGCTGCGAGATGCTGGGCATGGAACTGGGCGATGTGATCGAGCTGTGCATCCAGGGCATGCGCGAGCAGATGGACGCGCTGGGCCTTGGCCCCAAGGAGGGCTGAGCCAGCCCGCTTTTTTCAAATTGCAACGGCAGAGAAAGGGCCGGTATCCCGCTGGGATACCGGCCCTTTGCTTTGGTTATTTGGGTTTGCGGATCAGCGTCCAGGCCAGCGCCAGAACGCCGGCGGAGGCAGCTGCACCTGCTGCAATCAGCAGCGGCAGGCGCACCGTCAGGCTGGTCAGTCGGTTGTCGGAGGCATTCAGGCTTTTCAGCGTCTGATTTGCGTTCACATCCAGCTCGGTGAGCTGGTTTCCCCGGCAGTTCAGGCTCTCCAGCTGGGTAAAATACCCGATGCCCTGCAGGCTGGCAATGCCCTGATTGCTCACATCCATGACGGTCACAGCCTGCGGCTCCGCGTCGGTGAGCAGGCCGTCCGCCCCGGCGCCGTTCAGATTTTCCGGCCGCAGAAGCCAGGCCCGGAAGGCCGGGTCCGGGAAGTTGGTCTCGTTCACCGGCACGCCCTGGGCGGCGTTGTTTTCCGCCGCTGGAGCGGCTTGAGGCTCGGCGGCATCCGCATGGACCGTGGCCGGAAGCTCCTGTGCGAAGGCGGAAACCGGCACCGATGCTGCCAGCATCATCAACGCGGCCAGCAGGCACAGACCCCGGCGCAAGTCATTCATTTTCATGGAATGATCAACCTCCCTTTGCTTTGGTAAGCGCTAAACAGTAATTTTTCCTTCTATCCAACAGATTCTATCACCACATCATTAACCTATTAATACAAAAGGAATAAAACCGTCAAAACCACAAAAAAGCAGGACCTTCCCCTGTACAGATTGGGGAAAGTCCTACTTTTTATCCAGTATTTACCGCTTCTGGGTCAGCCCAACTGCTGGTTGAACACCGTAATCAGGCGGCTCCAGGTGGCGGTGCCCACCTTGCCGTCCGCCGTCAGGCCCTGCTGGCCCTGGAAAGCCACCACCGACTTTTTGGTGCCGGAACCGAAGTTGCCGTCCACCGTCAGCCGGGGAAGGCCCGAAACACCGTTCAGGTAGCTCTGCAAAAAGCGTACCCAGTCGCCGCGGCTGCCCTGCTGCATCACGTAGCCCACATACCGGGTGACCACCTTGGGCGGATTCCCGGCCCGCACAGCCTCATACACCTTGGCCAGCCCGGCAAAGGTATTTTTGCCCAGCAGCGCGTCGGCGGTGAGGCCGAACTGGGGCTGGAACCGGCGCAGCGCCGCCGAGGTGCCGCTGCCGAACACACCGTCCGCCGAGATGCTCTGGATGCCGGTGTACACCTTGCTCAGAGCCGCCAGCTTCTGCTGCATGCTTTTCACCACCGCACCCCGCGCACCGGGAGCCGCCACGATGCCCGGGTAGATCTCGCCCGCGCCGTAGATGCCCGCGTACTGGGTGTACAAAGCGTTCCAGGTGTTCTGGCCGGTCATGCCGTCCACGGTCAGCCCGGCCATGGTCTGGAACTGCTTCACCGCCTGCGCCGTGGCCCCGCCGTACTGGCCGTCCACCGTGACGCTCTGGATCTGGGGCCATTGCTTGCGGATGCCGTTCAGCCAGGTCTGTACCTGGGCCGAGTCCGGTCCTCTGCTTCCGTTTTGCAGCACCGTTCTGAAGTACGGGGGCACTGCTGTGATTGTTGCCATATCTGCATCCCTCCTTGCGCCATTGTATGCACAGGGGTTCCGGGATGTTCCTCTCAATTTTCGTGCAGCCCCTCCTCCAGTCGTTCCACTGCCTCCAGGGCGGCAAAGCGGACCTCGTAGCCCCGGCTGTTTTGCAGAATCTCCTGCTGGGCCGCCTCGGGGTATTCGGCGGGCTGGGCGGCGGAAAGGCAGAGCGCCGGGTAAAGCACACAGAACCAGTTTCGGCCCGCGTGTTCCCCCAGCTCCACCCGCAGTGCGTCGTATCGGCCGGCGGGCAGAGTGAAGTCCTCGTAGGCGGTGGTGGGGAAATACATGTTGGTCACATAGACCCGCACCGCCTGGTCGCTGCCCTCTTCGCGCACCACCCGCTCGGCCGCGCGCTGGAAATCTTCCAGATGGGCCCGGGCGGTTTCCAGGGCGGCCTGCTGGTCCGGCAGACCGGCGAACAGGGTCTGGGCGGTTTCCAGCACCGCATCCCGCACCAGCAGCTTGAGGGCCTGGTCCGCCTCACTGTTGGAGTTGGCCTGCACGTGCAGGCGCAGGGTGTCCTGCCGCAGGGAGGCGCAGGCCGCCGAGAAGGGGCCCAGCCAGCCGCTCACGGCAATGGCCAGCACCAGCCCGGCAGCCAGGGCCGCGTGGGCCATCCAGCTTGATCCATTCTTTTTAAGTACAGCAGAAAACATAAAACGCACGTCCTTTCCTTGGCAGCTTCTGCCAATAGAATGGGCGTGCGTTCTGATTTTTATTCCGCGGGCTGGGATTTCTGCTCGGGATTTTTCCCGCCCTTGTTTCGGATCGGAGTCGGGCGGCGGCCGGGAACCACACGGGCACCCCAGCGGTCCGGCTGAGCCAGATAGACCTGGCTGTACTGCCTGCGCAGTGCATCGGCGGCCCGCTTTGCGGCGGCTTCGTCGTCAAACACGCCGAAGACTGCCGCGCCGCTGCCGGTCATCAGGCTGGCCAGCGCGCCGTTCTCGTTCAGCAGCTGCTTGATGGCCGGGGTCTCCTTGGCACCGCTGCATTCCTCCAGCGCGTTGCCGCTGGCGGCGCACAGGGCGTTCAGGTCTCCCGCCTTCACCGCTGCCTCAGCGGCGGCGGAATCCGGGTGGACGCTGCTGCCCACCTCATCGTAACGGGCGAAGGCCTCGGGGGTGCTCACGCCCACGCTGGGCATGACCACCACGAACCAGCAGTCCGGGCAGGGGGGCAGGGGCTTGAGGATATCACCGATGCCCTGCACCCGGCAGGTGCCGCCCAGAATGGCAAAGGGCACATCCGCGCCGATGGTGGCGCCGATGGCGCACAGCTCGGTGATGGACAATTTGGCCCCGTACAGCTCGTTCATGCCCACCAGCACGGCGGCGGCGTCGGCGCTGCCTCCTGCCATACCCGCCCGCACGGGAGTAGCCTTGTGGATCTCGATCTCCACCCCGGCCAGCAGGCCGGTATAGTGGAAGAAGGCCAGCGCCGCCTTGTAGGCGGTGTTCTTTTCATTGGCCGGGATGCGGCTGCCGGGCAGGCGCAGAATCAGATCCCGGCTTTTTTTCAGCACCACCCGCTCGTGCAGGGTGATGGTCTGCATGATCATATCCAGCGCGTGGTAGCCGCCGGGCAAAAGGCCGGTCACGTCCAGCGTCAGGTTCAGCTTGGCCGGGGCCAGCACGGTTACCTGTTTCATGGCTCACACCTCGTTATAATTTTTTTAAAAGAAAAGACCGCCGGGTGTCGATGGCCTTCACCGGGCACATCTCGTGGCAGCAGAAGCACCGGATGCACCTGGCCGGATGGATGTGCGCCTTGCCCTGCACCGTGATGGTGTGCTGAGGGCAGATCTCGACGCACTTGCCGCAGCCGATGCACAGGCGTTTGTTGATCACCGGGCGGGGGGCCAGCAGCCGCTCCACCGCGGGCACCGCCCAGCGCACCGCCCGGGGGGCCTTGTCGGCAAAGTCCACGCTGCCCCAGCTGGAGGGCAGCCGGTAGCCGGGAATGGGGCGGCACAGCTCCCCTTCCCCCTTAGCGCAGGCCAGGTCGAATCGCTCCGGGCACAGGCCCCGGCCGATGGCCGCGTTTAAGTAGGGCACGTCCTTGGGGCGGATGTTCAGCATATGGCAGAGGGCAAGGTCCATCTGCAGATGGTTCTCCGCCGCTGCCACAAGGCCCACCATGCGGGGCGTGCCGCCCGCCGGGCCGTCGCCCTCCTGGGCCAGGATGCCGTCCAGAATGGCAAAGCCGGGCTTCACGCAGCCCAGCAGGTCGATGAGCATCTCGCCGAAGCGCTCCTTATCCGGGAAGCGCATGTGCCACTCGGCCTTCTGCAGGCCGGGAATGCAGCCGAACAGATTCTTGGTGGCGGCGGAAAGGCCGGTCATCATGTGAGTCTTGAGCTTGGGCAGGTTGATGAGCACATCGCAGTCCAGCACCGGCTCGATCAGGGTAAAGGCCCGGACCAGTTTTCCGCCGGATGCGGTTTCCCTGCTTCTGCAGTCGGTGTAGAGGGCCGCCCCCTCCTCCCGGCACACATCGGCCAGGCCGCTCACCTTGTAAATGCTGCGCAGGATGGCCGGGTTGTAGACCCCGCCGGGGGAATCCGTCACCATGATGGAGGCAGCGCCCCGGCGGCGCACCGCCCGGATCACCGCCCGTACCAAGGTCGGGTGGGTGGTTACCGCCTTTTCCGGCGCGTGCTTGGCCAGCAGATTGGGCTTCAACAGCACCTTCTTGCCCGCCAGCGCTTCGGCGGCGGGCAGCTGGCTGAACAGCCGCTCCACCGCGGCATCCACCGTCTGCTGGTCATAGCTTGCCGCCGCGGCAAAATACACGTTGTTATCCATTCACGCCCTCGTCCCGCAGCTGCTGCAGAAAGGCCTCGATCCGGTCCAGCGCCTGCTTCAGATGGCTCACGGAGTAGGCGTAGCTGATGCGCACAAAGCCCTCGCCGCAGTCGCCGAAGGCGGTGCCGGGCACCACTGCCACCCGCTTGGCATACAGCAGCTTTTCACAGAATTCCTCGCTGGACAGTCCGGTGGACTGGATGCTGGGGAACACATAGAAGGCACCCTTGGGCTCAAAGCAGGAAAGGCCCATCTCGTTCAGGCGGCTGACCAGAAAACGGCGGCGCATGTCGTATTCCTGACGCATGCGCTCGATCTCGTCGTCGCATTCCCGCATGGCCACCACCGCCGCATACTGGCTGGTGGTGGGCGCACACATGATGCAGTTCTGGTGCAGCTTGGTCATCACGGCAATGATCTCGCGGGGGCCGCAGGCAAAGCCCATGCGCCAGCCGGTCATGGCGAAGGCCTTGGAGAAGCCGTTCACCACCACGGTGCGCTCGGCCATGCCGGGCAGGCTGGCAATGCTCACATGGGGATGATCGCCGTAGTTCAGCTCGGCGTAGATCTCATCCGACAGGACCATGATGTCGGTATCCCGCAGCACCTCGGCAATGGCCTCCAGGTCCTCCCGCTCCATCACCGCGCCGGTGGGGTTGCAGGGGAAGGGCATGATGAGCAGCTTGGTCTTGGGGGTGATGGCCGCCTTCAGCTCGGCGGCGGTGAGCCGGAACTCATTTTCCGCCTTCAGAGGAACCGGCACCGGCACGCCGCCGGTGAGGGTGGTGATGGGCTGATAGCACACAAAGCAGGGCTCGGGGATGATGACCTCGTCGCCCGGGGCCACCAGGCTGCGGATGCACATGTCGATGGCCTCGCTGCCGCCCACCGTGACCAGAATCTGGCCCAGCGGGTCATAGGAAAGGCCGAACCGCCGGTCCATATAGGCGGCGATCTCCTGCCGCAGCTCCTTCATGCCGGCGTTGGCGGTGTAGCTGGTCTTGCCCTTCTGCAGGCTCTTGATGCCCGCGTCCCGGATGCGCCAGGGGGTCTTGAAATCCGGCTCGCCCACGCCCAGGCTGATGCAATCGTCCATTTCGGCGGCGATGTCGAAGAATTTACGGATGCCCGAGGGCCGCATGGCAGCAGCGGCCGGGGCGATCAAACGGCTGTAATCCATCACAGCGTAGCCCACTCCCTTTCGTCCGGCTCTTCCTCGGCGTACATCACGCCATCCTTTTTATAGGTGCGCAGCACAAAGTGGGTTGCGGTGGACAGCACATCGTCCATGGGGGAAAGGCGCTTGGCCACAAAGAGGGCGATCTCCTGGAAGCTGTGGCCCGCGATCACCAGCTGCAGATCGTAACCGCCGCTCATAAGCAGAACGCTCTGCACCTCTTCGAACTGGCTGATGGCCATGGCGATCTCGTCAAAGCCGTGGCTCTTTTTGGGGCGAACCCGCAGCTCGATCACGGCCTGCACCTTATCGGTGCTCACCTTTTCCCAGTCCACCATGGCCCGGTAGCCACGGATCACGCCTTTGTTGGCATAATCATCCATCTGGGCGGCCACCTCTTCCGGGCTGATGCTCAGCATGGCAGCCAGCTCTTCCACGCTCAGGCGGGCGTTTTCCTCCAGCAATTTCAGCAAACGTTCCATACAATGGATCACTTCTTTCTTTGTTGATTGGCCCTCTTTGGGGCAAATTCGGCAATTTACATTATTATAAAAAAAAATACTGTTAAAGTAAACCACGGGACCGCAAAATCTGCTATAATGGCAATAACGTCTTGCAGCCGCCAGCGGCTGCAAACCGCCGCAAACCGGGCACCGCGCCGCGCGCTGTGCCGCCGCAGAGGGAGGATTTTGGTTTATGAAAGCTGTTATCACCGTTGTCGGAAAGGACACCGTGGGCGTGATCGCCAAGGTCAGCGCCGTGTGCGCCGAGCTGAACATCAACGTGGAGGATGTGACCCAGAGCATCATGCAGGAAATGTTCTGCATGATCATGCTGGTGAACCTGAGCCGCTGCACCCAGGATATGGACGCTGTGCGCGCCCGCTTTGCCGCCATTGCCGAAGAGGTGGGCATGGAGCTGCACATCACCCGCGAAGAAGTGTTCGACGCGATGCATCACATTTGAGAAGGGGGCCGTTCCATTGAGCATGATCAACACCAGCGACATCCTGGAAACCATCGGGATGATCACCTCGGAAAATCTGGATGTGCGCACCGTGACCATGGGCATCAGCCTGCTGGACTGCGCCGACCCGGACCCCAAGAAGGCCTGCGAGAAGATTTATAACAAGATCACCGAAAAGGCCGCCCGCCTGGTGCCGGTGGTGGAGAAGATCTCCACCGATTACGGCATTCCCATCATCAACAAGCGCATCAGCGTGACCCCCATCGCCATGCTGCTGGCCAGCGCCCCCACCGCCGACCCGGTGGACTACGCCAAGACTCTGGACCGTGCGGCCAAGGCTGTGGGCGTGAACTTCATCGGCGGCTTCGGCGCACTGGTGCACAAGGGCTTTTCCGCCGGGGACGAGCGGCTGATCGCCTCCATTCCCCAGGCGCTGGCTGAAACCGACATCGTGTGCAGCAGCGTGAACATCGGCTCCACCAAGACCGGTATCAACATGGACGCGGTGAAGCTGATGGGCGGCGTGGTACGCAAGGCCGCTGAGGTCACCGCCGACAACCAGTGCATGGGCGCCGCCAAGCTGGTGGTATTCTGCAACGCCCCCGAGGACAACCCCTTCATGGCGGGCGCCTTCCACGGCGTGGGCGAGCCGGACTGCGTGGTGCACGTGGGCGTTTCCGGCCCCGGCGCGGTGCGCGCCGCCCTGGCAAAGCTGCCCAAGGACGCCCCGCTGGACGAGGTGGCCGAGCTGGTGAAGCGCACTGCCTTCAAGATCACCCGCATGGGTCAGCTGGTGGGCAATCTGGCCGCCAAGGAGCTGGGCGTGCCCTTCGGTATCGTGGACCTGTCCCTGGCTCCCACCCCGGCCATCGGCGACAGCGTGGCCAACATTCTGGAGGAGATGGGTCTGGAGAGCTGCGGCTGCTGCGGCACCACCGCCGCCCTGGCCCTGCTGAACGACGCGGTGAAGAAGGGCGGCGTAATGGCCTCCAACCACGTGGGCGGCCTGTCCGGCGCTTTCATCCCCGTCAGCGAAGACGACGGCATGATTCAGGCGGCCCGCTGCGGCAGCCTGTGCCTGGAGAAGCTGGAAGCCATGACTGCCGTGTGCAGCGTGGGCATCGACATGGTGGTTCTGCCCGGCGACACCCCCGCCGAGGTGATCAGTGCTCTGATCGCCGACGAGGCAGCCATCGGCATGGTGAACACCAAGACCACCGCCGTGCGCGTGATCCCCGCCATCGGCCGCAAGGCCGGCGAGGAGCTGGACTTCGGCGGTCTGCTGGGCTACGCGCCCATCATGCCCATCAGCACCTACAGCCCCAGCGTATTCATCAACCGGGGCGGCCGCATCCCCGCTCCCCTGCAGGCGCTGAAAAACTGATTTTTTCAAAACGCACAAAAAGAGGTCTCCCGCCGGGAGACCTCTTTTTATTTTTCTTACATTATATAAGGACAGGAAAGCCCCCGGCCCGGGGAGAGGTTCGGGCCAGGGGCATTTTGTTATGGAAGGAGTGAAGGAGATCAGCCCTTGACGAAGGCGCCTTCCTTCATGATGACCTTCATGTTGTCCACGGCGATGGCGCGGATGTTCTCCAGGGGGTTGCCCTCGATGACCAGCAGGTCAGCGGACTTGCCGGCTTCCAGAGTACCGGTCACGTCGTCCACCTTCAGCATCTCGGCGCCCACCTTGGTGGCGGCCACGATGGTATCCATCTCGGAGATACCGGCGCACTCTACGAAGGAGTACATTTCGCCGATGGCGGTGGTGCCATAGGGAGTCAGGCTGCTGCAGAAGGAGTCGGAACCGATGGTCAGGCCGATGCCCTTGGCCTTGGCCTTGCGCAGGTTGGCGTAGATGCGGTTCAGCTCCTTCTCAAC
>NZ_JAGHKE010000038.1:0-30762 GCF_017889395.1 Allofournierella sp.
ACAATGCCGCCCAGCTCCTGAGACACGCCCATACCGATGGCCGTGGTGATGGACTTGGGCAGCAGGGTCACATAAAGCTCGTGGTCCAGCCCGAACAGCTTGGCGCAGGCCAGCACACCCACAAGGCTTGCCAGAACGCCGGACAGGATGCCGCAAACCACTGCCTTCAGATTCTCCTTCAGCAGGCTCAACTGCTCATACAGGGGCACCGCCAGGCAGACCGTTGCCGGGGTGAGCAGGTAGGACAGATACTGCCCGCTGGCGTTGTAGCTCTGGTAATCCACACCCAGCACCAGGTTCACCCCGATCACGCAGATCACCGCAATGAGCAGCGGGTTGAGCACCGCCAGACGAAATTTCTTTTTCAGCGCAAGGCCCAGCTCGTAGGCCAGCAGGCTGACCGCCGCCCCATAAAACAGCGACGAGGCAAAAAACTCACGCATCCTTTTTCCCCTTTCCCCTTTGGATCACAAACTGAGTGGCCCGGCCGGTGACCACCATCACCAACACGGTGGTGAACACAACAGTGAGCGCAACCGGCCAGAACACCGAAGCCAAACTGGGCCAGGCATCGGTCAGGCCCACCGCCGCCGGGATGAACATAACCGGCATGATCTCGATGAGAAACAGCGCCGCCTCCCGCACCTGACTCACCCGGAGCAGACCGGTGCACAGCAGCACCAACAGGATGACCAGCCCGTATACACTGGCTGGAATCGGCAGCGGAATAACCGCTTTCAGCACCTCACCCACAAAGGAGATGGCGAGGATGCGGGTCGCTTGCTTTAAAAACTTCATTCGACTTCCCCACTTTATCCAAGCATTGCGCAACTGGTAGGACCAGTTGCGTTTTTGATTATACGGCGCACTTCCAGCCTTGTCAAGACAACGGAAAACAGAAAACCGCCCGCGGAGGAAAATTCCCCCGCGGGCGGTCATTCATAACAGACTGGTCAGAAATTGCTTCCGTTCCAGCCCCAGTATTCCGTTTCGGCGTATTTCACATAGATGCGCTCCGGCTGCACATCCAGCGTGCTTTCCAGAATTTCGGTGATCCGGCTGGTCAGATCGTCGTAGGCATCGTAGCGGGCACCGCCGTACAAGCTCACCTCAGCCAAAGCCGCCGGGGCATCGCTGCCCGCAAACCACAGATGTGCATCACCGGTGAAATTCAGCATCAGCCAGTTTTCGTTTTTGCCGGGCAGAATCTCGATGGCGCGGCCCAGCTGCGTTTTCAGCATCTCCTCGGTATTATCCGGAATGGAAGCATTGGTCACAATATGAATATAGGGCATGAAGATTGATCCTTTCTGATTATGAAGTAAATCCGACTCACGATTACTCGGTGCGCCAGTAGGCCACGCTGTAGGGCGGCATCTGGCTGCCGCCGCCGAAGTCATGGTCCGCACCGGTGATCAGGTCCACCGCGCGGCCGGCCTGGGCATCGAAATGGGCGGTGTAGGTCTCGCCGGATGCGTTCACTGCCACCAGCACCCGCTCATCCTCAAATTTGCGCTCGAAGATGATCTGGTGATTGGTGAGCATCACGTTGCGGTAGCTGCCGTAGCACAAAGCCTTGCTTGCCTTGTGAGCTGCCGCCAGCTTGGCGATCCACTCGGTAAGCTCATTTTCCCGGGGCAGCTCGATGGCCGGGCGCAGGGCGGCGTCGCCATCGCTCTTTTTACCCTCAATGCCCCACTCGCTGCCATAGTACACCGCCGGAGTGCCGGGCATGCCGAACAGAAGGCCGTAAGCCGGGCGCAGGTGTTCCTTGTTCTGCAGAATGCTGGCAATGCGTTCCACATCGTGGTTATCCAAAAAGGCCAACAGGTGCTTGCCCTTGTAGAGGGTCCAATGCTCGGGGCCGAACTGGCGGGCCAGACTGTGGCCGATCTCGAACATATTCATGCAGTTGAAGCTGGAATACAGACCCTTGTAGCATTCGTAGTTGGTGACGGAGTGGCACATCTCGTCGTTCATCCAGCGGTTGTAGTCCCCGTGCAGGGTCTCGCCCATCAGTGCGAAATCCTCCTTCAGACCGGAGGTGAAGCTGCGCAGCTGCTTTAAGAACTCCGGCGCCAGGCTGTAGGCCACATCCAGACGCAGGCCGTCGATGTCGAACTGCTCCACCCAACCGCGGAGGGAACGGAACAGATAATCCACCACCGCCGGGTTGTGCAGATTCAGCTTGACCAGCTCGTTGTGGCCTTCCCAGCCTTCATACCAGAAGCCGTCGTTGTACTCGGTGTTCCCATCGAAGCTGATGTGGAACCAGTCCTTGTAGGGGCTGTCCCATTTCTTTTCCCGCACGTCCTGGAAGGCCCAGAAGCCCCGGCCCACATGATTGAACACGCCGTCCAGCATGACGCGCAGCCCGGCCTCATGCATCGCCGCGCAGACCTTTGCAAAGTCCTCATTGGTGCCCAGGCGACAGTCCACCCGGGTCATATCACGGGTATCGTAGCCATGGCGATCGCTCTCAAACAGCGGGTTGAACAGCACGGTGTCCGCCCCGAGGACTTTGATGTGCTCCACC
Source organism: Allofournierella sp. (assembly GCF_017889395.1). NCBI lineage: Bacteria > Bacillati > Bacillota > Clostridia > Eubacteriales > Oscillospiraceae > Allofournierella > Allofournierella sp. The sequence continues at coordinate 2,537 of NZ_JAGHKE010000038.1, forward strand.
CAGTCCAGCACCCGGAGAATCCGGTGTTCCTGCACTCCGTCGTTCTCCGCGGGCGCACCGCACAGGCCCAACGGATAGATCTGGTAAATCACTGCTTCGTCAAACCACATATCGCGTTCTCTCCTTTATGCCCAAAAGGCATCCGTTTCTGCTTTCCAGTATACCATAGATTTGCCTAAAATTACACAAAAAACGCGCACAGAACGAAAACTCTGTGCGCGTTATGCTTATTAACTTTCCGAAAGAGTTTTCTCTCCGGGAGCAGCCGCTTCCGGCTCCAACGGCTCGCCATTTGCAGTGATGCCCTTGGCCTTCAGCTGGCTGGCAAGGAAATCACTGGTGAGCGAATACAGCACCGCGAAGGTGGGTACGCCCACCACCATACCGGCAAAGCCGAACAGACCGCCGCCCACGATGATGGCCACCAGCACCCAGATGGCGGACAGGCCGGTGGAATCGCCCAGGATCTTGGGGCCCAGAATATTGCCGTCAAACTGCTGGAGCGCCAGCACAAAGATGGCAAACTTGATGGCGTCGATGGGACTTGCCATCAGCAGGATCATAACGCTGGGAATCGCACCAATGAAGGGACCGAAGAAGGGAATCACATTGGTCACACCCACGATCACGCTGATCAGCAGAGTGAAAGGCATGCCCAGCAGGCTCATACCCACAAAGCAGATCACGCCGATGATGGCGCTGTCGATGATCTTGCCAATGATAAACCCGCTGAACACCTGGTTGGCATGGCTGCACACCGTGAGCACTCGCCGGGCCTTGGGCAGCGGCAGGAAAGCATAGGTGATCTTGTGCAGCTGACTCAAAAGCTTGTGCTTGTCCATCAGCATGTAAACCGAGGCGATGAGGGCCGTGAGGGCACTCACCACGCCGCTGCCCACTGCCATACCGTAGTTGAGGATCTCCGGCATAAATCTGGTCGCCAGCTGAGTAGCCTGATTCATCAGATCGGTATAGGAGACCAGCATGCCGGAGATGACCTCCGGGTCAATGTTCAGCCGGTCGCCCCAATTGTTCACTACCCCGTTCAGATTGTTCAGATAACCCGATGCATTGTTGATGAGCATGGTCACACTTTGTACCAGCTGCGGAATTACAAAGCTGAGCAACACCACCAGCATGGCGACTGCCAGCAGATAGCTGATGAGAATGCTTAGAATCCGCCGTCCGCCAAGCTTCGTTTCAAACCAGCGCACCGGGGCATCCAGCAGATAAGCCACCACAAAGCCCCAGATAAACGGCGCAAGAACATCCATTACGGTTTTCAAAGCGCCATGGACCAAATCCAGATTGGACATGGCCAGATAAAAGGTAATTCCAATCAACACCACCGCCAGATTGGAAAAAAAGCGGTGGTTGGGCCGCCATTTGTTCACACTGTTTCCTCCGTTAAATCGATTCCTTATTCATTTACATTCCGCCGGAACTCACAATATCCGCCGCAAACGGGGCTGCATTTTGAGTACATAAACATGCAGCAGATTGTTCAGCGCCGCGTCGTAGATCCAGAAGCAGGCGTTGCCCATGACCAGAAGTGCCGCCAGCATCCACTGCGCTGTTTGCGCAAATTCCTCCACCAGACTCGGCATCGGAAAAACGAACAGCAGAACGCTGTACATTGCCAGCACCGCGCCATTGAAGAAAACTGCCTTCACCAGCATCTGCAGCGCCCTGGTCGGAATCCGCTGGATGTACGCCTTCAAAAGCGGATAACACCCGAAGAAGAAGACGAAAATCGCTGCCATCTCCTTATCCGGCACAAAAAGCACCGACAGCACACCAATGGCCCCATAGCTCACCCAGGCCAGCCGCATCCCACATTCCACCGCCACCGGCATAAGCAGAAGCCCGCTCACTGCCGGAGCACAGAAGGTCGCAAAGGGAATAATGCTGCCGCTGAGCATCAACACAATGGAAAGCCCGCACATCACACCGCACAGTGCGATCCGGCCGCTTTGCCGCCTGCGCATCTCAGCAGCACCCCTGCCCGCCGCAGCTGCAGCAAAGATCCATGCAATACATGGCCATGCACATATCGCAGCAGCTGCAGCCCACCGCATTGGCCTGCGCGCCGCCGTAGGGTCCATAGGGATTGCCGGGCATCTGGCCCTGGGCGCTGCTCTGCAGGTTGTGCAGGGCAGCAGCATACTCCCGGTTGGCCGGGTCCAGCCGGCATGCCTGCTGGAAGTAGCGCAGCGCCTCGTTCATCCAGCCCTTGTAATAATAAGCGCTGCCCATCAAAAAGTTCCACTCGGCATTGGCCGGACCATTGGGAATGCTCTGCAGCTGGGCCAGAGCCTCGTCTGCCCGGCCCGCACGGATCAGAGCACGGATTTCCGGGTAGCTGCCGGTCGCCCCCTGAGGACCGCCGTTCTGCTGCTGGCCGGGATTCTGACCACCATAAGGATTCTGCGCGTTATTACCGGAAGCACCGGTGCGCAGCTCGCTCATCACCGTATCAAAGGCCTCGTTGATCTGCTCCATCTTGCGCTCGGCGTCCTCCCGCAGGGGACCTGCCTCGTAATTTTCCGGATTGTACTTCTGCGCCAGCGCCCGATAGGCCGCCTTTACCTCTTCCTCGCTTGCGCCCCGCGCAAGGCCCAAAACCTGATATGCGTCCATTTCTCTTCTCCCTTTTCATTCAAATTCAGTTCAACCCGCCGCGCCGTGCACCGCGGGCCGGCATTCCCGCCCGCTGAATGCTGCCGGGAATGCCCAGAAAAATAATGTTATCCAAAATCGGGCGGTTCAGCCGCAGCTCCAGCAGATTGTAGCAGCGGGCTGCTTCCCCCGCTGCCAGCCTGCACTGCAGCCTGGCCTGCTCCACAGCCTGTTCCTTGCTCAGGCCATTTTGCAGAAATACATTGTACCGGTGCTTTTCCCGGTCCTCTTCGTAGTCCTCCGCCGCGTCCAGCCAATAAAGAATCTTACCCAGAAACAGCCCCAGACGGCGCAGCACCCGTTCCTGATCCGGCGTTTGCGCACAGGCTGCCAGGATTTGAGCCGTCATATTGCCGGTGGGCTCAGCCGCTTCGTCGTAAAAAGCCGTCTGCTTTTGCTCCACCTGCTGCTGCAGCTCGGTCTGACGGGCCAGCTCTGCGTCGATTTCAGGATAAAGGGCCGCTGCCCGTTTGTAGGCCCGCCGCAGCAATAAGCGCAGTGTACGGGCCGCCAGCCGCTTGAAAGCGGTCTCGTCCGCTTCATCATCCACCAGCTTGTACCAGCTGAGCAGCACAAGACCCGCAGCCGCCAGCCGCAGCCCCTGGGTGCCCTTCTGCACACAGCGCTTTTGCAGCGGATTGGCAATGCACCGTTCCCGGCAGGGGCTTCCCGTCTCGCCGGAAAGGCCGTCGGCCAGAAGGGCCACCGTGACCAGGTCGTAGTTCAGCAGCATCCGGGGCAAAAAGCCGTAATCCGCCTTAAGCTGCTTGCACAGCCCGCAGTACATGGCCCGGTAGCTCTCGAATTCCTTCACTTTCATCTCCGGTTTTTCCGGAGTGACATATCCGAACATTCCACCGTTTCCTTTCCGCGTTTTGTGTGAAGCCCTGGGCAAACATCTGGCAACGCCGTATCATCCATTCTCCTTGGAATTATGCGGTATTGCACTAGGCTATCATACAATATTTTATCGCGCTTTACAACGCGAATGCACCTTTTCCTGACAAAGTTCCAAAAAAATTTACAAAGAAAATCTCCGGCCCGAAACCCGGGAGCACACAGAAAGACCGGGGCATGGATGTACCCCGGCCTTTCTGACTCAAATCTGCTGATCCAGTTCGCTGATGCCGCAGAACCGGTAGCCGTTTTCCGAAAACCAGTCAATAATATCTGGTAGAGCCTTCACCGTATTCTTGGTAGCCTTTGTATCGTGCATCAGCACCACGCAGGTGGTTTTGCCCTCAGCCTCCTTCACCACATTTTCGTAAATCGTTTCGGCGCTGGGATGGCCACCCGCCGCATCCTCCGCGCAAACGTTCCAGTCCACATACCGATACCCTTTTTCCTCCGCCTGCTCCTTCAGGGTTTTCATAATCCCGCTGCCGCCGTACTTGTGGCTCACCGTGTTGGTGCTGCCGCCGGGAAACCGCAGCCAATGGATGGTATCCAGATCCACATAGGGTTCAATGGTCTGGCGCAGCTGCTTGATGTCTGCCCAAAAGGCGGTGGTGCTTTCATAAATGGTCTTGTAGCTGTGGCTATAGCTGTGAAGGCCGATCTGGTGTCCCTCCTCGGTCATGCGCTGCAGCAGCGGAAGATATTTCTGGTTGTTCTCGGCCCCCACCACAAAAAATGTGGCGCACACGCCCTTTTCCTTTAAGATATCCAGCACCGATTCTGTGGTAGCGCTGGGGCCGTCGTCAAAGGTCAGAAATACCCTCTTTTCCTGTTCTGGTGTTTCGCTTTGCCCCGCTGCCGCCGGAACCACCGGCACGTTGGTCAAGTCCGCATTGCTGCATACCGCACTCTGCCCGGCAGCCCAGAGCATTGCCCCGGCCACTGCCGCGCAGCATACACCCCATGCTGTCAGCCAGAAAATGCGCTTTCGTTTCATGGATGCTTTCATATCCGATCCCCTCGTTTTCCGTTGTTGATTTGCCCCGGCAAACCTTTTATACTTATAGCTATGAAGTTCGGGGATGGGTTATCCCCTTTTTTGAAGGAGAAAAATATGGAAATCGCAACCCTTATATTGGCCGCCCTGGCCTGTATCTTCAGTCTGCTGGCTCTGCTGCGCCGCCCGCCGCAGAGTGATCTTTCCGGTGAGGACCTGGAAAAGGTGCGTCAGGATCTGCTGGCGGAGATTCGTCAGACTCGTCAGGAACTGAGCGGCCGCGTGATGGCCGGTATGCAGGCGGGTGCCAACCAGACCGAACAGAAGCTGGAAAGCATTCGTACCACTATGGAGGTCCGGCTGAACTCCATGCAGGCAAGCAACGACCGCCGTCTGAACGAGATGCGCCAGACCGTGGACGAGAAGCTGCAGAAAACCCTGGAGGACAAGCTGCAGAAGAGCTTTGGTCTGGTAAGCCAGCAGCTTGAGATGGTCTACAAAGGGCTGGGCGAGATGCGCACTCTGGCCGCCGGTGTGGGCGACCTGAAAAAGGTTCTGAGCAATGTAAAAACGCGGGGCATTCTGGGTGAGATTCAGCTGGGAGCAATTCTGAATGAGATCCTGGCCCCGGAGCAGTTTGCGGAGAATGTGGCCACAGTGCCCGGCAGTTCCGATCGGGTGGAATTCGCTCTTCGACTGCCCGGCGACGGAGATGGTCAGGTATGGCTGCCCATCGACGCAAAGTTTCCCTCGGACGCTTACTCCGCTCTGCTGGCCGCTTACGATCTGGGCGACCGGGCCGCAGTGGAGACTGCCGCCAAGGAGCTGGACAAACGCATCCGCAGCTTCGGCAAAGACATTCACGACAAGTACATTGCTCCTCCTCACACCACCGATTTCGGGGTCATGTTCCTGCCGGTGGAGGGGCTTTATGCTGAAGTGGTGCGCCGCGGCATTGCGGAGCGGCTGCAGCGGGAATTCAAGATCGTGGTGGCAGGCCCCACCACCATGGCAGCGCTGCTGAACAGCCTGCAGATGGGCTTCCGCACCCTGGCGATCCAGAAGCGTTCCAGTGAAGTTTGGAAGGTGCTCGCCAGCGTGAAGGCGGAATTCGACACCTTTGGCCAGGCACTGGCACAGGCGCAGAACCGACTGAACCAGGCCAGCCATGAATTGGAGAATCTGGTGGGCGTGCGCACCCGGCAGATCCAGCGCAAGCTGCGCCAGGTGACCGAGCTCCCGGCAGACAGCGATCCTGCCGCCATGATCGTTTCGAGCGGCCTGGAAGAAAATGAAAGTTAAGTATTGACTTTTTGCTTTAAACCTGATAGACTATTTCTTGCGGTCACAATCGGCCGCAGGATTATGCGAGGGTGGCGGAATCGGCATACGCGCATGTTTGAGGTGCATGTGGTTTTTACCTTGAGGGTTCAAGTCCCTTTCCTCGCACCATCTGGCTGAAGGACAACGGGCTTGAGTGCCCTTATCTTAAATAATGACTCTGTCTTTATTTGCTTTAACTTTGTGTTATCCAGAAAACCATCAAAAAGCAGAAAAGGGGCGGGAGTTTTTGGCTTCCGCCCCTTTCCTGCTTATCTCAAATAAAGCTGTACCATAATACATCACCCGCTCATTGTTGAAGCGCAGGAATCTGACAAACCCACAGATTCTCACTGCTGTTGATGTATCCGCTAAATTCGTAAACCGGCTGATAAAAACCCTTTGTATCGTAACGATACTCCAGTTTGCATTCCGTGATATGCAGTGTATCCCCTGGCTGGAATGGTACATACTGTTCAAATTTGCCCCGCCGCACCTGCTCATACGCTTCCTTTTCTGAAATAATCGGTTCGGTGCACACATATTCATTCCAGGTAACCTGATAAAAGAAGTCCGCCAGCAAACCGGATTTATCCAATCGAATCATCACAGAACCCTGCTGAAATGCCTTTTCCCCTTCAAACAAACTGGAAATTGGCAGAACATCCCACCTCAGAGTATCACCGTTCTGGACAGAAAACTCTAAATTTTCCGGAAGCAACTCCTGTTCGTTCATCCATTCTTCATAGCGCACTCGCAGCGAATCTATGGTTTCTTCTGTCAGTCGCGCAGCTGTTTCTACAAACGTAGTATAGCTCCACTCTCCTGTTCGGGAGAAAAAAATCATTCGGCATTCCGCTCCTTCCGCATTCTCCCCCAGACATCCAATATTCTCATTCTCTCGACGAATGGCTCTGGAAAAGGTTAGCGGTTCCAATTCTGCAATGGCTCCTCTGATCTTCTCGAACCTGCTCTTATCCCCGGAAAATTTGTTCTGATACACTGCAGCTGATACCTTTTGACACGAGGACTCCCATTCTTGTACAATTTTGATTGCTGACAGATCCTGATCTGCCGCCGGTAGGATGTCCATATTTCCATATGGCTGATTGTAATAGGTCCAAAATACCACTCCCAGAATCAGAGCAATCAGTGAAGGAATCAAAAAGACTTTTCCGAATGGAGCAAGACGGAGTTTCTTTTCTCGAGCAACATCCAAACCCGCCATAATACAGAAATATCCAAACATGCTGCCAAGTAGATTGTGAAACAGATCATCCAACTCAAAAATTCCGGTTCCCGTAAGGAGCTGAAATACTTCTATTCCCCCGGTCAGGCAAAGGGATACCACAACCGTAACCCACATTTTTTCCGCCTTTTTCCATAACAGTGGCAACAGGAAGCCCAGTGGCGTAAACATGATAATATTGAAAAGAATCAGCTGCAACTCACTGATCGACCAGTTATTCCATGCGCTGATATACCCACTAAGGAAGTCGACGTTAATAGAATCAGTAAAGTTTGCACCACGGCTCATTGATGTGAGGCAAAACACCAGGAATAGCCAGCAAATCAGCAGCCCTGCACAAATCACCTTTTCTATTGTTATTCTTTTCTTTCCATGAAAGAGTTTTCTGTAAATCAGATAAACTCCCCCAAGTGTCAGCAGCAGAATCATTGTGCCAGCCAGCGCAATGATTCCCCAGTGAAACAGGGTTTGAAAAATTGTAATAACATCCATATATAATCCTCCTTACAAATTACAATGCTGACTTTTTGCTTTTATCTTAATTTTTCTTTTATCAAAACGATAATCCATTCCTTTTGTTTTCAATGAGAAAAGATTACATTTTCCAAGCCGTCCCCCCTCTTCATCAGTAATTTTTTCCGCTGTTACCTCGCCAGTATCCATTAACCGGGCACAAAAGTGGCCACCGAAAATTTCTTACGATTTGTGGGAGCACATAGCGCTCATACAGGATTTTTCTCCATCTAAACATTAAAGGTGCGGTAAACATGTCCGTCTTTGGCTTTTTTCGAAAAAAGTGCTATACTATTAACGAAAGAAATATTGCCTGCTTTGTCCCCCAGTGGAAAGCCCGGTTGTGGGTGAAGCAGGCAGATATTCCCGCGCTTTGCTGCCGATCACATCGGCGGCAAGGCGCTTTCTTACAGGCAAAATCACACGGGCTTGAAATGTGAGGTGGAGCATGTATCAAATCGGACAATACATCATTTATGGCAGCACCGGCGTATGCAGGGTGGAAGGTGTGGTGGAGAAGCCTCCACTTGGTCTTTATTATGTTTTATCTCCTCTGTACGAGAGCGGCACCATTTATACCCCTGCTGAGCATCCCAAGGTTTTTATGCGGCCAGTCATCAGCCGTGACGAGGCGGAGGCGCTGATCGATCAGATTCCTCAGATTGTTGCCCGGCCGGACTGGACCAAAAACCTGCAGGAGCTGCGGGAACACTACCGCACCGCCGCTTGCAGCCATAACTGTTCCGATTTGATACGGCTCACCATGTCGATCCATGCGAAGAAAAAGGAACAGGAGGAGCGCGGGCGGCGCTTCGGCCAGGTGGACGAGCGCTTTATGAAACAGGCGGAAAGCAGTTTGTTCGGCGAGTTTGCCGTTGCACTGGGCATTCCCAAAGAGGAGGTCCATGCCTATATTTCCCGCCGGGTGGAGAATCTGCGTGCCATGCAGGTATAAGTAATTTATAAAGCCGCATTTGCATTTTGACCAACAGGTCAATGCAAATGCGGTTCTTTTTTGCTTTTTCATAAAACTTATTCATCATTACGCCATATTTTTGTATAATTGTTTGTCTAATTTATCAATTGAAACAATTGCATAAAATATTTATACTATATATCAACACACTGAACGACAGATTTTAGAAGGGGGTGTACGGAATGAGCGAACCTACCGCACGCGAACTGTTGGTTCAGCTGACCCAGGAGGCGGAACGTCTCCGGCTGTTGGATTTGGCAGACCGTTGCCGTTCTTTGGACGAACTGAAGGACTGCCTGCGCGCCATGTTGAAAGGCGTTGTTTGATTATATCCTTTATCTTTGCTCTCTATCATCTCTACATAGGGAAAGCCCCGGGCCAATCGGCCCGGGGCTTTCCTTTTCTTGTATTATTCCGCTGCCTCTGCATCTGCAGGCGGCGCTTTTTTCAGATAGCGGGAAGCGAATTCCTCCGGTGGAATGGGGCAGCTGTAGAAGAAACCCTGCCCATATTCACAGCCAATGGAAGAAACGAACTCCTCATCCTGCTGCACCTCCACGCCTTCGGCCACGGTGGTGATCTGCAGGTCTTTGGCCAGCTTGACCACATTCTTCAGAGCCAGCTTGTTTCTTTCCTTCTTATCCGGCGCGCTTTCCAGCAAAAAGTCCTTATCAAACTTCACCTCATCCACCTGAATGCCTGCGAGTACATTCAGAGAAGAATAGCCGCTGCCGAAGTCATCCAGAGACAGACGGAACCCCTTCTCGTGCAGCTGTGCCAGCGTTTTGTTCATCTGCTCGATGTTCTCGATGGCCAATCCCTCCAGGATCTCCAACTGAATGAACCGGTTCGGGATACCATACCTCTGCAGAATCGAACACAGTCGATCCACATAATCCGACTGATAGAACAGCAGCCGGGACTGGTTCACCGAGATGCAGATCGGCTCGTAGCCTGCATCCATCCATTCCCGCAGCTGGCAGCAGGTCCGGTCCACCATGTAAAGGTCCAGCCGGGCGCAGAAGCCGTTCTTCTCAAAAGCGGGAATAAATTCATTGGGATAAACCAGCGTTTCATCCGGACGAATCCAACGCACCAGGGCCTCGGCACCTTCTATCTGACCGGTCTGCAGGCGTACCTTGGGCTGCAGGAACAGCTGGAATTCCTGCTTGGCCAGCGCATTCTGCATGCTGCTTTCGATGCTGTTCTGGAAATTCTCCTTCCGATGCATGGCCCAATCGTAGAAGGCAAGCACGTTCTGATATTTTTTCACTGCATGCTTTTGTGCAAATTCCGCCTTGTGCAGCAGAAGCCGTACCTGATCCTCCGGCGGCGCGTCCTCCTGCACCACCGCTGCGCCCGCATACAGAATGATGGGATAGCTTACATTCAGCTCTTGAGCAATGCCTCCGGCGCGTTCCATGATCTGCTCCACCCGAACACGAACCTGCTGCTCCTCATTGGTGTGAAGGAACAGATAGAACTGGTCTGCACTGGAGCGGCAGAAACATTCCTTCTCCCCCATCAGCTGGCTCAGCACTGCCGCCAGCTTTTTCAACACCTGGTCCGCCTGCGCTTTGCCCAGAATCTCGTTGATATACTGAAACTGCCGGATGTTCATGGTGACCAGCGCGTATGAAGTATCCTCCTCCAACAGATCCTCGGCACACTGCGTGAATTTTTCGAAATTATAGGTACCGGTCAGCCGGTCATAGTAGGCCAGCTTCATCAATTCCTTATTGCTGCCCCACATGGCCCAACGCACATACCACAACAGACCCAGACACAGCAAAATAATCATTCCGCTGAGCACGTTGGAGGTGATGAGAATGGAATAAATCGGGCTTTTGCCGGAGTTCACCGTATCTGCATAGCCCAGATACCAGCCATTCATTCCGAAAGGCTGCATATAAACGGTTTGGTCATTTCCCTCCAGATGGAAGGTGAAATGAAACGCTTCATTATTTTTCATCTGCTGCAGAGCCGACTGTGCAGCCTGTTCCTCCACGCCGGACTGGCTGAGGAAATTTTCCGTTCCCTGCGGCACGAGCGGATTATCTTCCGAAGCAGCAATGATCTGTCCGCTTTGATCCACCCAGACCACATCCAGCTTATTCTGAGAGATAGGAGGCTGTGCGAGAATCTTCTGGAAGGCACTCAGATCCTTGGACGCTGCCACCACGCCAGTCACCTGCCCATCGGCAGACTGCACCGGCGCAGCATACATAATCAGCTGCTGCTCCATGCCCAGATCGTAATAAACCTGAGAAGCGGTTTTTTTGCCCTGCAGCGCATAGCGAATCAGCTGCTGCACCTCCGGCTCCAGAGACTCCATGGAGATGTTCTCTTCCAATGTACCATCCGCCCGGACGCGGCTCTGCATCCCCTGCCAGGTGTAATATCCCATGCGCAAAAAGGAATTTTCCTGGCGAGCATCCTGCAGATCGATCGCAAAGCTGCGGAACTCAGTGCTGGATTTCCCCTGCATAAACTCCGCCAGAATCTGCAGTGCCTCCCGGTCGGTACTCATTCGGTTGCGCATCTCCAGCCAATATTCGTTCATGGAGGTTTGCAGCTGTGTATTATAGGACTTTCGGTTGGCCTGCTGGATCGATGCAATTCCCATACAGGAAACAACAATCAACGAAACACCGATCAACACCGTGGAAAGGGTGATCTGCACAAAGCGCTGATGCATCCGAGGCCGTGACGCCCGTTTGACTGTTCTGTTCTTTTTCAGGAGCGCCATCTCCTGCCTCCTTTCCCGGCATTTTCCACATTATAGATTTTTATAAAAACAGCAAAATTCTTTTAATATTTTACTCCATATCAGCTATTGTGCGCAAGATGTTGCCGGGCCCTTCGGCTGGATAAATGGCCTGTGCGGCAAAATTTTCTTCGCCTTTATTCGTTTTCGCCTCTTTTGGGACTACCCCCTATTATATAGGTAGCAACCATGCTGCCCGATGCAGCAGGCAAAAAAAGATTCAATTTTTTTAAGTTTCCCCCTTGACAATTCCTGGATTCTTGCTAAAATGTACTTAAATAATTTTAGTTAAATAATTTTAATTAAAATTATAAAACCATTTTTTGACACATTTCAACACATCAAAAAAACAACCCAAGAAAGTGAGAGTTTTATCATGTTTGAGAAAGTACGCGACATCATTGTGGACACCCTGAGCTGCGACGCTGACAAAGTGACCATGGAGGCCAGCCTGGCCGACGATCTGGGCGCTGACAGCCTGGACGCTGTTGAGCTGAACATGGCTCTGGAGGACAACCTGGGCGTTGCTATCTCCGACGAGGAGCTGGCCAACATGAAGACCGTTGGCGACATCGTGAATTACCTGGAGGCCAACGCCTGATTTTTGCGGCGTAAAGCAAAGCGCTTTTTACCGGCGTTTTGCATCAGCTCTGGCAGGGCGGCCGGAACGCGGCGATCCGCCGCCTGTTCCGGCCTGCTCTCTGCCGGGGCTGATTTTCTTTTGGCGCAAAAGGCAGCGCAGCGCGCCGCCTTCCTGTGCCCGACTACGATTTATAAGGAGGTTCCCGGCATGACCTTGGAACAAATCACCAGCCTGCTGAAGGCGTTTGACGAAAGCTCCGCCAGCCGTTTGAAGTACACCTGCGGTGAGGAGCAGATCACTTTGGAAAAAGCAGTCGCCCAGAGCGCCGTCGTTTGTGCGCCGGTCGTGGAGGCTGCCCCTGTTGCTGTGGCCCAGCCCGCAGCCGCACCCGCCGCTGCTGCCCCTGCTGCCGGGGCCACCATCGATGCTCCTCTGGTGGGCACCTTCTATGTGGCCAGCGCCCCGGGCGAAACACCCTTTGTGAAGCCCGGCGACACCGTGCACAAGGGTCAGACCATCGGCCTGATCGAAGCCATGAAGATGATCAACGAGATCCCCGCTCCCTGCGACTGCGTGATCGAGAGCCTGGTCGCGCAGGACGGCGCTCTGGTGGGCTTTGGCGATCCGCTGTTCCAGATCCGGGAGCTGTAAGCCATGTTCAAACGAATTTTAATTGCCAATCGCGGCGAAATCGCGGTGCGCATCATCCGCGCCTGCCGCGAGCTTGGCATCGAGACTGTGGCGGTGTACTCCACCGCCGACGCCAGCGCCCTGCATGTGCAGCTGGCTACCCGGGCCGTATGCATCGGCCCTGCTAAGGCGGCTCAGAGTTACTTAAACCAGACCGCCATTCTGACCGCTGCGGTGGAAAGCGGCTGTGAAGCCATCCACCCCGGCTACGGTTTCCTTTCCGAAAACGACGAATTCGCGGATCTGTGCACTCAGTGCGGGCTCAAGTTCATCGGCCCCAGCGGCGATGTGATCCGCAAGATGGGCAACAAGGCCGCAGCCCGCGAACTGATGATCAAGGCGGGCGTGCCGGTGGTGCCCGGCTCCGACGGCGTGATTGAAAGCGCCGAAGACGCTTTGAAGGTAGCCGAGCGCATCGGCTACCCGGTGTTGCTGAAGGCCAGCGCCGGCGGCGGTGGACGCGGTATGCGCCGGGTGTTCAGCCCGGAGGAGCTGCCCGCTGCCTTTGCCTCTGCACAGGCGGAGGCTGTGGCCTGTTTTGGCAACGGCGAGATGTATCTGGAAAAGCTGGTTCTTTCCCCCCGGCACATTGAATTCCAGATCATGGCCGACCAGCAGGGCCATGTGGTCCATCTGGGCGAGCGCGACTGCTCGATCCAGCGCAAGAACCAGAAGCTGATGGAGGAATCCCCCTCCAAGGCGCTCTCCCCCGAGCTGCGCCAGGCCATGGGCCGGGATGCGGTAAAGGCCGCCCAGAGCTGCGGCTACGAGGGCGCGGGCACCATTGAGTTTGTGCTGGACCCGGACGGCAACTACTACTTTATCGAGATGAATACCCGCATTCAGGTGGAGCACCCGGTCACCGAGATGGTCACCGGGCAGGATCTGGTGAAAGAGCAGATCCGTGTGGCTGCCGGGCTGCCTCTCTCCTTCACACAGGAGGATGTAAAGCTGAACGGCCACGCCATCGAGGTGCGGATCAACGCGGAAGACCCCGCCAAGAACTTCGCCCCCATGCCCGGCAAGACCGAGTTCGTGCACTTCCCGGGCGGCTGCGGTGTTCGGGTGGATTCCGCTTTGTACAACGGCTACGAGCTGAGCCCCTTCTACGATTCCATGGTAGCCAAGCTCATCGTGCACGCCCCCACCCGCCTGGCCGCTATCCGCCGGATGCGCCGGGTGCTGGAGGAGTTCATCGTGGAGGGCTACCCCACCGGCGCGGATCTGGCTCATCTGATCCTGTACCACCCGGATTACCTGAAGGGCGACTACAACACCTCCTTCATCGAGAACAACCTGGACGAGGTGCTGAGCTGGATGGAGAAGGGTGCGCCTCTGGCCGACGAGGAGGAACGCTAAATGCTGAACGAACGATTTTCTGACCGGCGCCAGCGGCTGCTGCGCCTGAAGGTAATGCGGGAGGGCGGACGTCTGCCCTCCTCCAGCCGCATTGACGCGCCGGCCATTTTCGAGCAGTGCCCTGCCTGCGGCGAAGCCGTGAGCAAGCGGCAGTGGGCCGATCAGCTGTACGTCTGCCCCCACTGTGGCCATCACCGGCCCATCGGTGCATACCAGCGCCTGGCTCTCACGCTGGATTCCGGCACCTTCCAGGAATTGAACGACGGCCTGTGCGGCGATAACCCCCTTGATTTTGAGGGTTACGACGCCAAGCTGGAGGGCCTGCGCCGCCGCACCGGACTGTCTGAGGCGGTGGTCACCGCCAAGGGACTCATCGGCGGCTGGCCCGCTGTTGTGGCTGTAATGGATGGCCGCTTCCTGATGGGCAGCATGGGCGTTGCGGTGGGTGAAAAGGTGGCTCTGGCCGCCGACACCGCCCGCAAGGCGAAGCTGCCCCTGGTGATCTTCTGCGCTTCCGGCGGTGCCCGGATGCAGGAGGGCATCCTCTCGCTGATGCAGATGGCCAAGACCGCCGAAGCCATCACCCGCTTCCAGCAGGCGGGCGGTCTGTACATTGCCTGCCTGACCCATCCCACCACCGGCGGCGTGACCGCCAGCTTTGCTTCCCTGGGTGACATCACCCTGGCCGAGCCCAAGGCCCTGATCGGCTTTGCCGGCCCCCGCGTGATCGAGCAGACCATCGGTCAGAAGCTGCCGGAGGGCTTCCAGCGCTCCGAGTATCTGGAGGAGCACGGCTTTGTGGACGCGGTGGTTCCCCGCAGTCAGATGAAATCCACACTGATGCAGCTGCTTCGGCTGCACGCCAAAGGAGGTGCCCGCCGTGGCTGAACTGCATACCCCCGCTGAAAAGGTGGCGCTGGCCCGGCATGCGGGCCGCCCCGGTACGGCGGATTACATCAAGGCTCTGTTCACCGATTTCTTTGAGCAGAAGGGCGACCGGCTGTGCGGCGAGGACGCGGGCATTCTGGGCGGCATCGCCATGTTTCATGGCCGCCCGGTCACAGTGATCGGCCACCGCAAGGGCCGTAATCTGGAGGAAAACACCCGCTGCAACTTCGGTATGCCCAGCCCGGAGGGCTACCGCAAGGCCCAGCGGCTGATGCGCCAGGCAGACAAGTTCGGCCGGCCCATCATCACCTTCATCGACACCCCCGGCGCCTATCCCGGCCTGGAGGCCGAGGCCCACGGCCAGGGCGAGGCCATTGCCCGCAGCCTGGCTGTGATGAGCGAGCTGAACGTGCCCCTGATCGCAGTGGTCACCGGTGAGGGCGGCAGCGGCGGCGCACTGGCGCTGGCCATGGGCAACACGGTGCTGATGCTGGAAAACGCCATCTACTCGGTGCTTTCCCCCGAGGGCTTTGCCAGCATTCTCTGGAAGGATTCCACCCGCAGCTCCGAGGCCTGCGACGTGATGAAGCTCACCGCCCAGGATCTGGAGCAGCTGGGCGTGATCGACGGGATTATTCCCGAGCCGGCGGAGGGCGCGCACGCAAACCCCGCCGCCGTATTTGACGCGGTGGACGCAGCGCTGCAGAAGGCCCTGCGCCAGGCGGACCGCATTTCCGATCCGGCGGCTCACCGGCACAAAAAATTCAGAACCATGGGTTCCGCATTCCTGCAAGAGCCCGGAAAGGACCTTTTCTGATGACGGGACTGGAAATTCTGGGCACCGGGCGCTGCCTGCCGCGGCGCTGTGTGACCAACGACGATATGGCCCGCATGGTGGACACCAGCGACGAGTGGATCTCCACCCGCACCGGCATCCGCCAGCGGTATTTCTGCGGGGAGGACGAAGGCGTTGTGAGCCTTTCCACGGGCGCTGCCCGCAAGGCGCTGGAGAAGGCCGGTGTGAGCGCAGATCAGCTGGGTCTGATCCTGACCGCCACCTTCACCCCGGACAGCTTCACCCCCTCGGTGGCCTGCCAGGTTCACGAGGCGCTGGGCTGCACCGCCGCTATCCCCTGCTTTGATCTGAACGCCGCCTGCACCGGTTTCATCTACGCGCTGGAAACCGCCCGCTCTCTCCTGATGGCGGGCAGCGCCGGGGAGTATGCCCTGGTCATCGGCGCGGAGTGCATCTCCCGCGTACTGGATATGGAGGACCGCTCCACCTGCGTGCTGTTCGGCGACGGCGCAGCCGCCGCTGTGGTGCGTCTGGCGGATGTTCCCTACGCCTGCGTACTGGGCGGCCGTGGCGAGGCGGCCGGGCTGCATGCCAACAGCCTTCTGCCCGGCCAGAACCGCACCCTGTTCATGGACGGACGGGCGATTTTCCGCTTCGCGGTGGACATCATCCCCAAGTGCCTGAACCAGCTGTTCGAGAAGAGCGGCACCAGTCTGGAGCAGGTGGACCATGTGGTCTGCCACCAGGCAAACAGCCGCATCATCGACCATGTGGTGAAAAAGCTGGGTGCACCGGAAGACAAATTCTACAAGAACATGCATCGCTACGGCAACACCTCCGCCGCCAGCATTCCCCTCGCTTTGGACGAAATGCTGGAATCCGGCGCAATTCAGCCCGGTCAGACCGTGGCCTGTGTGGGCTTTGGCGCGGGGCTGACCTGGGGCGCGGTACTGCTGCGTTTCTAAGCAAAGCCCCTCTGATAAAAAAGGAGTAACAATATGCGTTTGAACGAGATCCTCGGAACCGAATTTCCCTTCATCCAGGGCGGTATGGCCAACATCGCCACTGGCACCTTTGCCGCTGCGGTTTCCAACGCGGGTGCGCTGGGCCTGATCGGCGCGGGCGGCATGACCGCCGACATGCTGCGAGAGCAGATCCACATCTGCCGCAGCCTGACCGACAAGCCCTTCGGCGTAAACATCATGCTGATGAATCCGGACGCTGAGAAGATGGCACACATCGTGGTGGAGGAAAAGGTTCCCGTTGTGACCACCGGTGCAGGCAATCCCGGCGCTTACGTTTCCATGTGGAAGGAAGCGGGCATCAAGGTATTCCCCGTTGTGCCTGCCGTTGTGCTGGCCCGCCGCATGGCCGGTCTGGGTGTGGACGGCATCATCGCCGAGGGCACCGAGAGCGGTGGCCATGTGGGCGAGATGACCACCATGGCTCTGGTGCCTCAGGTGGTGGATGCCATGAAGGAGTACAATCTGCCCGTAATCGCAGCCGGCGGCATCGCTGACGGCCGCCAGCTGCTGGCTGCCTTTGCACTGGGCGCCTGCGGCGCACAGCTGGGCACCTGCCTGCTGGTGAGTGAGGAGTGCCCCATTCACGAAAACTACAAGAACGCCGTGCTCAAGGCCAAGGACAACGACACCGTGGTCACCGGCCGCATCGCCGGTACCCCCGTGCGTATCCTGAAAAACAAGATGGCCCGCAGCTATGTGGCGCAGGAAAAGGCCGGCGCTGACAAAATGGAGCTGGAAAAGTACACTCTGGGCTCTCTGCGCCGCGCCGTATTCGAGGGCGACACCGACACCGGCAGCCTGATGGCCGGTCAGGTAGCAGGCATGCTGCATGAGGTACGCCCCCTGCGCACCATTTTTGAAGAGCTGAACAACGGCTGCATCGAGCGGCTGCATCAGCTGGAACAGGAGTAAGCTTATGCAGGCTGTAACCATCCGCGGCCGCACGCTGCAGCTGCCCATTCTGCAGGGCGGCATGGGCGTGGGCGTGTCCCTGGGCGGGCTGGCCGGTGCCGTGGCTGCCTGCGGCGGCATGGGCACCATCAGTACCGCGGTGGCCGGTTTCAACGAGCCGGACTTCGACCGTGACCCCAATGGGGCCAACCTGCGCGCCCTGGAAAAGGAAATCAAGAAGGCCAAGGAGCTGGCCGGCGGACTGGGCATGGTGGCCATCAATGCCATGGTTGCCACCACCCAGTATGCAGACAGCATCCGTACCGCCATCAAGGCCGGTGTGGACGCGGTGGTCTGCGGCGCGGGTCTGGCGGTGGATCTTCCCGCCATTGCCGGTGATGCGGATGTGGCGCTGGCGCCCATTGTGTCCAGCTCCCGGGCCGCTGCCACCCTGTGCAAGCTGTGGTACAAGCGCTTCGGCGTGCTGCCCGACTTCATGGTGGTGGAGGGTCCCCTGGCAGGCGGTCATCTGGGCTTTGAGGAACAGGACGTGAAGAACGGCTCTGCTCAGTGTCTGGAGACATTGGTTCCGGCCATCACCGAGCAGCTGCGCCCCTTTGAGGAGCTGGCAGGCCGTCCCATTCCGCTGTTTGCGGCGGGCGGTGTTTACACCGGCGAGGATGCGGCCCGGCTGGAGCAGCTGGGCGCGGCGGGTGTACAGCTGGCCACCCGGTTCATCGGCACCTACGAGTGCGATGCCTCCCCCGCTTACAAGCAGGCCATGCTGGACGCAAAGCCGGAGGATGTGCGCATCGTGCACAGCCCGGTGGGCATGCCCGGCCGGGCGCTGAACAGTCCGCTGATCCAGCGTCTGGCTGCAGGCGAGACCTTTTCGCCCAAACGCTGCGTAAACTGCCTGGTCCCCTGCAAAAAGGCGGATACCATCTACTGCATTGCCAATGCGCTGATTGAAGCAGTGCGCGGCAACTGGCAGGAGGGACTTTTCTTCTGCGGCGCCAATGTGGGCCGCATGACCAAACTGGTTCATGTGCGGGAGCTGATGGATGAGCTTGCCGCCGAATGGAGGAAACAGACACAATGAAACTTGCGATTTTGTATGCCGGTCAGGGCGCTCAGCACGCCGGGATGGGCAAAGATCTTTACGAGAGCGAACCCTTGTTCCGCGCCGCGCTGGATGCCGCGGACGCTTCGGTGGATTTCGACCTGAAGCAGCTGTGCTTTGAGGGCCCGGATGAGACCCTGAGCCAGACCCAGTTCACCCAGCCCTGCATGGTAGCCTTCGCCGCCGGTCTGACCGCCGTGCTGAAGGACAAGGGCATCGAGCCTGCCGCTGTGGCGGGCCTGAGCCTGGGCGAGTATTCCGCCCTGTGCTGCGCCGGTGTGTTCGACGCAGCCACTGCCGTTTCCCTGGCCGCCTTCCGCGGCAAGGCCATGGAACAGGCCGTGACCGGCCGTCCCTGCGGCATGGCCGCTATTCTGGGTCTGGACCGTGAGGCGCTGAGCGCCGCCTGCGCCCAGGCTGCCCAGGCCACCGGCGGCGTGGTGGAGATCGCCAACTACAACTGCCCCGGCCAGATGGCCATTGCGGGCGACCAGGCCGCTGTGGACGCTGCCTGTGAGGCTGCCAAGGCCGCCGGTGCAAAGCACTGCGTGCCCCTGAAGGTCTCCGGCCCCTTCCACACCTCGCTGATGGCTCCCGCCGGTGATGCGCTGCGGGAGAAGTTCAAGGAGGTATCCTTCGGCGAGATGAGCTGCCCGGTATATTTCAACTGCCTGGGTGCTCCCAAGGCCGACAGCGACACCATCCCCGCCCTGCTGGAGAAGCAGGTACAGTCCAGCGTGTACATGGAGGACATCATCCGCCGCATGGCCGAGGACGGTGTGGACGCATTTTTGGAAGTAGGCCCCGGCAAAACGCTGGCCGGCCTTGTGAAGAAGACTGTGAAGGGCGCTGCTGTTCGCTCGGTGGAAACCGCTGAGGATCTGACCGCCGCCCTGGAATGGCTGAAAGGAGAAGCCTGATGGAAGCAAAACAGAGTGCACTGGTAACCGGCGGCAGCCGCGGTATCGGCCGGGCCATCTGCCTGGCCCTGGCCGCGCAGGGTGTGAATGTTGCCGTAAACTACGCGGGCAGCGCCGCTGCCGCCGAGGCTGTGGCCGAGGAGTGCCGCGCCCTGGGCGTGGAGGCCTTCGCCATTCAGGGCAACGTGGCCTGTGAGGCTGACGCCCAGAACCTGATCGCCCAGACCGTGGAGCGCTTCGGCCGCATCGATGTACTGGTAAACAATGCGGGCATCACCCGTGACAACCTGATGATGCGCATGAGCGAAGAGGATTTCGACGCGGTGCTGAACACCAACCTGAAGGGCGCCTTCCACTGCATGAAGGCCGCCTGCCGCCCCATGATGAAGCAGCGCAGCGGCCGGATCGTGAACGTTTCCAGCATCGTGGGCGTACGCGGCAACGCAGGTCAGGCCAACTACGCGGCCAGCAAGGCTGGTCTGATCGGCATGAGCAAGAGCCTGGCCAAGGAGCTGGCTGCCCGCGGCGTGACCGTGAACTGCGTGGCCCCCGGCTTCATTGAGACTGATATGACCGATGTGCTGCCCCAGGCCGTGAAGGAGAAGCTGCTTGGCGAGATCCCCATGGCCCACCTGGGCAAGCCCGAAGATGTGGCCGCCGCTGTGGCGTTCCTCGCCAGCCCCGCTGCCGGTTATGTGACCGGTCAGGTGCTGTGTGTGGACGGCGGCATGGCCGTTTAAAAGCCCTGAATTGAAGGAGGAGCTTACAGATGGATAAACGACGCGTTGTAATCACCGGCATGGGCGCGGTGACTCCCCTGGGCCTGACCCTGGAGGAAAGCTGGGCCGCCGTAAAGGCCGACACCTGCGGCATCGGCCCCATTACCCAGTACGACACCACCAACCAGAAGGTAAAGCTGGCGGGCGAGGTGCGCGGCTTTGAGCCCGAGCAGTACATCGACAAGCGCGAGGTTCGCAAGACCGACCGCTTTGTGCAGTTCGCTCTGGCCAGCGCCGCCCAGGCCATGGAGCACAGCGGCCTGGTGATGGAAAACGAGAACAGCCAGCGCTGCGGCGTGGTATTCGCCAGCGGCATCGGCGGTTTCTCCACCGTTCAGAATGAGTGCCTGAAGGGCAATGAGAAGGGCTACGATCGTGTAAGCCCCTACTTCATCCCCATGGCCATCTCCAACATGGCAGCAGGCAACATCGCCATCCGCTTCGGCTTCCACGGCATGTGCACCTGCCCGGTGACCGCCTGTGCCTCCGGCACCAACGCGGTGGGCGATGCCTTCCGTCAGATCCGCGACGGCTACGCCGATGTGATCCTGGCCGGCGGCAGCGAGGCCACCGTCACCTCTCTGGCGGTGGGCGGCTTTACCTCCCTGCATGCCCTGCACACCGGCAGCGACCCCAAGCGCGCTTCCATCCCCTTTGACAAGGAGCGTTCCGGCTTCGTGATGGGCGAGGGCGCGGCCGCTCTGGTACTGGAGGAGTACGAGCACGCCAAGGCCCGCGGCGCCAACATTCTGGCCGAGGTTGTGGGCTACGGCTGCACCTGCGACGCACACCACATCACCGCTCCCCTGCCGGACGGCTCCGGCGCGGCGGGCGCCATGACACAAGCTCTGGCCGACGCGGGCGTGGACGCTGCCAGCGTGGATTACATCAACGCTCACGGCACCTCCACCGCCATGAACGACGCGGGCGAGACCGCCGCCGTGAAGCTGGCCTTCGGCGAGCATGCCAAGGAGCTGGCCATCAGCTCCACCAAGTCCATGACCGGCCACCTGCTGGGCGCTTCCGGTGCTGTGGAAGCTGCCTTCACCGCCATGGCCCTGCACGACGGCTTCATTCCCGCTACCCTGGGCTACCAGGTGCCGGACGAAGCCTGCGATCTGGACATTGTTCCCAATCACGGCCGTGAGGCTGCCATCCGGTACGCCATGTCCAACTCTCTGGGCTTCGGCGGCCACAACGCAAGCATCCTGTTGAAGAAGTGGGAGGAGTAAACCAATGACTTTGAATTCCAATGAGATCATGGAGGTTCTGCCTCATCGCTTTCCCTTCCAGCTGGTGGACCGCATCACCGAATGCGTGCCCGGCCAGATGGCAGTGGGCCGCAAGTGCGTGACCGTAAACGAGCAGTTCTTCTGCGGCCACTTCCCCCAGAAGCATGTGATGCCCGGTGTGCTCATCATCGAAGCACTGGCTCAGGTGGGCGCGGTTGCCATTCTCACCGAAGAGGAGAACAAGGGCAAGATCGTGCTGTTCGGCGGCATCAAGAATGCCCGCTTCAAGCGTCAGGTGGTTCCCGGCGATGTGCTGGAGCTGAAATGCGAGCTGACCGCACGCCGCGGCCCGGTGGGCTTTGGCAAGGCTGTTGCCACTGTGGACGGCCAGATTGCCGCCATGGGCGAGCTGACCTTCGCCATCAGTTGATTTGCTGCAGCACCGCACAATTTTAAATGGATGTGAATTGTGCGGTGTTGCCTTAACCGACGCATCTTGGTATAATATTATCACCGCAGCAGGCATACGGTTTTTTCATACCGTCCCATGCTCTTTTGCCTGGGCCGCGCAGTCAAGGAGGATCGAACGAATGCTGGAGCAAGCATTTGCAGATGTGTATTCGAAATTTAAATTACATTTCTATCAGAAGGTATTCAGTCGGTTCCAGGCGCGGGAAGCCAGCCTGACCACTGTGGAGACCTTCTGCATGGAGATCATCCAGGCGCTGGGGAAGCCCACCATCAACGAGTTTGCCAGCTTTGTACAAATCTCCCCGCCCAATGCGGCCTACAAGGTGAACAGTCTGATCAAAAAAGGCTACCTGAAAAAGGTGCAGTCGGAAAATGACCGCCGGGAGTATTTTTTGGTGGTGACCCAGAAGTACGAGGATTACTACAACATCAGTTACAGCTATCTGTCCACCGTGATGAACCGGATCAAGGATCGGTTCTCCCCTGAGGATGTGGCCAAGATTGAGGAGATGCTTACCATCATTTCCGACGAACTGATGCCGGAGATTCCGCTGAAGTCACCCAACGCCAATCACTACGCCCCGAACGCCTGAATCCATCGATTCTCAAGCCCTTTATTGCCCGGCAGGCAACCGTTTGCCGGCAGTAAGGGCTTTTTGTGCTTGTGTGCCCACTGAAAAACAACAGGGCACCAGCGCGAGAAACCCCTGTGCACAACATTCCTATCCTGGAGGGACCCCTCATGAGCGTTACATTAAAACAGGCACTGGTACTGCCCAGCTTGCGCCAAGCCACTCTGCTGGCCGGCTTTGATAATCTGGACCGGCCCATCACCTCGGTAAACGTGCTGGAATACATCGGCACGGAACCCCTGCACCAGCAGAACGAAACAGCAGGCCGCTTCGCCGGCGGCGAGCTGGTCCTCACCTGCTTTTCTTCCATCCCCACCAACGTGAACGCCCAGTGTGAATGTCTGCGCGCTCTGGCCCAGGTGGGGCAGGCCGGTCTGGTGCTGTATTATGTGGGTACCGTAATGCCTCAGGTGGACCCTGCACTGGTAACGCTGGCTCAGGAGCTGAATTTCCCGCTGCTGGTAATGCCGCCCCGTATGGAGCTGCGCTACAGCGAGGTGATCGGCGATGTGATGGACGCCATCCTGCGGGATCAGGCGGACAACACCCATCTTCTGGGCGACATTCTGGAGCACATGACCTTGCTGCCCGAGCACCAGCGCACGGTGGACACCGTGCTGCAGCTGCTCAGTGACCGGCTGCGGGCTACCGTGCTTCTGCTGGATGGCACCGGTCAGCCGCTGGGTGCCTGCGCCTGGCCCCGGGGCTCTCAGACGGATATGACCGATCTGCTGATCCAGGCCCGACAGGGCAACGCGGATCAGTGCTGCCGATTGACCATTGACCCCGGCGACGCGGCTCCCATGGAGCTGTGCCTGCTGAAGGCGGGTCAGCCGCTGAGCAACGAGGTACAGCAGCAGGCCCAGGACGTGATGCAGCTGGCACTGAACCTGTGGAGCCTGAAGCACGCGGAGCTGGCCATTGAAGAGCTGGTGCGGGCCATCCTGCGGGACGAGCCCATCAAGATGCGCCGTCTGGCTGCCCTGTTCCGTCTGAACGTGGCTTCCATCCACTGCATGTGGATGCTCAGCCCGTTGGACCCCGCCTGCCGGGAGGAGTTTCTGCGCCGGGTGCCCACCATTGCCTCCCAACTGCTGGAGCCCCACTGCCAGGCCGCCATTGCCGGCAGCTACCAGGACTTTGTGATCGTTCTGGCCGACAACGGCGTATTTGGTCCCGAAGGGGAAGCACTGGCCGCCCAGCTGGGCCAGCAGCTGAAGGCTGAGGGTCTGGGCGCAGGCTTTGTGTGCTGCCAGGGTCTGGAGAACACCGCTCAGGTGCGCGCCGCCTTCCTGCGCAGCAGCGAGGGCCTGCCCAGCGCGCAGACCATCTGGCCCACCCGCACCGTACATACGCTGGGCGAGATCGATTTTGCGCTGCACTGCAAGAACGATCTGGTACAGGACGAGGCCAGCGTGACCCGCTGCCGGGCAGTGCTTGCTCCGCTGCACAGCTCTTCCGAGGAGCTGCCTCTGGTGGATACACTGGCGGTCTACCTGCTGGATGCGGACCAGAACATTGCCCGCTGTGCTCAGCAGCTGTTTTTGCACAAAAATACGGTAAAATACCGCTACCAGCAGATCACCCACCGGCTGGGTCACACCCCGGACAAACTGCCTGAGCTCACCGCCCTGTATGAAGCGGTGGCACTGTACCGGCTTCTGGAAAAATAATGGCACGACCCCCACGGGCGGCGGAAAAGCCGCCCGTTTTTCGTGTTTCTTTTACAGCAATTTGTGCATTGCTTTGTTGCTTTTTCCCGCCACATGGTATAATAATTTTGTTCGCCGACTGTCTTTGTCGGCCGCTTTGAGATTCTATTTGTGAGGTAACCGCCCATGCATTCCGCCCTTTCCTGGCTGCGAAAAAATCCGCACGCCTGGCTGATGGGGTACTGGGCATTCTATCTGTTCGGCTTCTTCAGCCTGGAACAGCTGGACCCGGAATACACCATCATCCATTGCTTCATCGACGACAAAAAAACCGACTACTGCCGCCTGTGCTTCATTATGTTTGTTGGCATGACGGTGGCCATGCTTACTTATCTGGTCTGGCCCAACGGTCTTGATCTGCGCCAGCCGATTCTGCGGCAGAACGTTCTGTGCCAGCTGGTGGAGCTGCTGCGCGGCATCGACACCCCCACCAATGTCTGCCCCTCCATCCACATTTCCAGCACCGTCTCCATTGCCATTGTGGGGCTGCGCTGCAAGCTGTTCCGGGGCAACCTGCCGGTGCATGCGCTGATCTGGGCCATGACCATCCTGATCACTCTGTCCACTTTGTTTTTGCGCCAGCATTCGGTGATCGATGTGGTGGCCGGTGCGGCACTGAGCCTGGTATTGATGATTCCCGCCTACCGCATCAACTGGGAAAAGATCTTTCCGGAAATTGCGCCGTCTGCCAGTAAGGTGGCCTGAGGTACGATACATAACAACTTTTTAAAAGCGAGGGCGTTCCCTCGCTTTTTCTTTGCACGCACTGCTGCAATCACGTCTCATTCCGTGCATTTTTGTGCAAATTGCCCCTTGTTTCCTTCCTATCTTACGCCTATGATAATAATAGAACAGGGTGCGAAGTATCTCGCCGCCCACCGGAAAGGAGCGTGTTTCCAATGCACCAAACCATCGAATCTCTGCTTTTGGCCCACGGGCGCGCCATTCTGAATTCCCCTGGAATGCAACTGGAGCAGCAGTTCATCCAGCACGGCAGCGTAACCTGCTTCGACCATTCACTGGCCGTAGCGTATCTGAGCCTGTGGATCGTTCTGCGGCTGGGCCTTCGGCTGGACCTGCGCAGCCTGGTGCGCGGCGCTTTGCTACACGACTACTTTTTATATGACTGGCACGAAAAGGATGAAAGCCACCGCTGGCATGGCTTCCACCACGCCCGCCGGGCCCTGGACAACGCCAGCCGGGATTTTGAACTGAACTGCATTGAGCGGGATATCATTGAAAAACACATGTTCCCGTTGAACCTCACCCCTCCCCGCTTTGCGGAGAGCGTTGTGGTGACCTGCGCGGACAAAATCTGTGCTTGCTTTGAGGTGTTTTCCATCCTGCTCTATCGCCCGGACTTTTCCCGTTTGGGTCTTGTAACCGCAAACGGCAACTGAAAACAGCCGCTCCGGAGATTGTTTTGTGCTCCGGGGCGGCTGTTTTTCTTAATTCCTTGCCATCTCCTGTGAATTGTTTTCAATTTATTCACAATTATCCCATTGACAGAAGATTTCAAAAAGGTTACAATTTAGTTGCAAGAAAGTTACACCCCCTTTTTCATGTGTTGTGAGGCGTCTCCGGTTCTTCTCCTCCTTCCGCCCCCCTAGCGGTTCTTTGATCCGGCTGAGCAGGGCGTCTCGAAATTCCTGTGGCAAGCTCCACCGCCCATTCCCGGGCGGTGGAGTTTGTTTTTGCCCTTTTTCTCTTGTGCCTGCCGCCCGCAAACGGTATGATAAAAACAGCACGGGACTTTTCGTCCCATTTAAAAGGAGCGTTTTCCATGTCTGCTGTTTTTTCCCGGCTTGCCCCGCTGCGGGTAGCGAAATATGCCCTGGGCGGACTGCTTGCCAGCTTTTTTGCTTCCCTGCTCGGGCTTTCCTACAGCACCTCCGCCGGAGTGATTGCCATTCTGAGCATCCAGACCACCCGCAAGCAAACCCTGGCATTGGTGCTTCGGCGTTTTACCGCCTTTTTCGCGGCCATGGCACTGGCCTTCGGCTGCTTTTCCCTTCTGGGATATCATCTGATCGCCTTCGGGCTGTTTCTGCTTTTGTTTGCCGCCTTCTGCCAGTGGTTCGGCCTGCAGGAGGCGCTGGTAATGAATACCGTGCTGGTGCTGCATCTGTACGCAGAGCGCACCATGAACCTGTTCTGGCTGCGCAACGAGCTGCTCTTGCTTTTAATCGGTGCCGGGATCGGGATACTGGTGAATCTTTACATGCCGGGTGCGGCAAAGGCCATTCGCCAGAGCCAGGCCCAGGTGGAACAGGCCTTCCGGGACATTCTGCAGCGGATGGCGGACCGGCTGCTGACCCGCAGCAAACAGGGCTACACCGACAGCTGTTTTGCTCCGCTGGAGCAGCAGCTGGAGGGGCTTGCTCGCAAAGCCCGGGAAAACCAGGACAACGCCCTGCTCAGCGACCAGTGGTATTTTGTAAACTACGTAAGTATGCGCCAGCATCAGCTGACGGTACTGCGCCGCATTTATGACAACATTCACCGACTGGATCAGGTTCCCGAACAGGCCCTGAGCATTGCCGATCTGCTGGAGGAAATCAGCCGCTCCTTCCATGAGCACAACAATGCCGCCGCACTGCTCCAAAAGCTGCACGGAATGCAGATCGCCATGCGGGACGAACCCCTGCCTCAGAGCCGCGCCGAGTTTGAAAACCGTGCACTGCTTTACCGGGTACTGTACGATCTGGAGGACTTTTTGCAGCTGAAGGCAGACTTTGCTGCCGCGCTCACCGAGCAGGAACGCAGCCGGTTCTGGGGAGACTGACCCGAAAAATTTTTGCTTTACCTTGGTAAATTTCAACCAAGATAAGTCATACTTAGGCCAGTTTTTCGACAAATTGCCGGTTTTCCCGGTTCGGGGTTTGAAAAGTTTGGCGGCGGTGCATTTTGTATTTTTCGGCCAAATATGATACACTTTTTAAAACCACCCGGCACGCAGGGCCACCGGCGCAGGATTTGTGCAAATTTGCGCTTCAAATGCCCGCGTTGTTCTTGTTAGAAAGGCGATTCTGCCTTATAATAAAAGGAACGAAGCGTTTTGCTGGAGAATTGTAATTGCAAAGGAGACAAGGAATATGGCTTATTATTTTGAGGAACCTTCCCGCACGTTTGGCGAGTACCTGCTGGTACCCGGTTACTCTTCCTCCGCCTGCGTACCGGACGCTGTGAGCCTGAAAACACCGCTGGTTAAGTACCGCAAGGGCGAGGAGGAATGCCCCCTCACCATGAACATCCCCATGGTAAGCGCCATCATGCAGTCGGTTTCCGGCGATCGCCTGGCCATCGCGCTGGCAAAGCAGGGCGGCGTATCCTTTATTTACGGTTCCCAGTCTGTGGAAGATGAGGCCGCTATGGTTGCCCGCGTGAAGAGCTACAAGAAGGGCTTTGTAACCAGCGACTCCAACCTGAAGCCCACCGCTACCCTGGCGGATGTTCTGGAGCTGAAGGAAAAGACCGGCCACTCCACCGTTGCCATCACCGAGGACGGCACCCCCAACGGCAAGCTGCTGGGCATCGTGGCCAGCCGCGACTACCGTGTCAGCCGTATGTCCATGGACGAGCCTGTTGCCAACTTTATGACCCCCATGGAGAAGCTGGTCTGCGCTCCGGACACCACCACCCTGAAGGAAGCCAACGACATCATCTGGGACAACAAGATCAACTCCCTGCCCCTGGTGGATGCTGAGGGCCATCTGAAATACATGGT
>NZ_JAGHKE010000039.1:0-19754 GCF_017889395.1 Allofournierella sp.
CCCAGGGCGGCATGTTTGATCTGATCCGCAGCCAGAGCCAGAGCGCTACCGGCGCAAAGGAGACCGTGGATCAGCTGCCCAGCGGTGAGGGCATCTGGCAGGTGGAATACCGCGTGCCCTATTTCAGCATTTTCTACGAAGAGGTGCAGCCCTACGTCCAGGCCTACAACGAGGCCCATTCGGACGCGCCCATGTATCAGGACTACACCCCGGTGAAGAGCAGCGTGCCCATCTGGGACATCATGATGATGGTGGTCATGGTGGGCAGCATGATCTTCATTTTCTACGTGATGTTCAAGGGCAACCAGGGCGGCAACATCATGAATGTGGGCCGTGCCAAGGTGAAGGACCAGAACGACGACAAGCGCAAGACCACCTTTGCGGATGTGGCCGGTGCGGATGAGGAAAAGGCCGAGCTGGAAGAGATCGTGCAGTTCCTCAAAAACCCCAGCCAGTTCAACAGCCTGGGTGCCCGCATTCCCCACGGCGTGCTGCTGGTGGGCCCTCCGGGTACCGGTAAGACCCTGCTGGCCCGCGCCTGCGCAGGCGAGGCAGGCGTGCCCTTCTACTCCATCTCCGGCTCCGATTTCGTGGAGATGTATGTGGGCGTGGGTGCCTCCCGTGTGCGCGACCTGTTCGACAAGGCCAAGAAGACCGCGCCCAGCATCATCTTCATCGATGAGATCGACGCAGTGGGCCGCCAGCGCGGCACCGGTCTGGGCGGCGGTCACGACGAGCGCGAGCAGACCCTGAACCAGATGCTGGTGGAGATGGACGGCTTCGGCGCCAACGAGGGCGTCATCGTCATCGCGGCCACCAACCGGGCCGACATCCTGGACCACGCCCTGCTGCGCCCCGGCCGGTTCGACCGTCAGGTCTACGTGGGCCTGCCGGATGTGAAGGGCCGTGAGGAGATCCTGCGGGTACACACCCGCAAGAAGCCTCTGGCTCCCGATGTGAACCTGAAGACCATTGCCCAGTCCACCGCCGGTTTCGCCGGTGCGGACCTGGAAAACCTGGTGAACGAGGCGGCTCTGCTGGCTGCCCGCCGGGGCAAGAAGGCCATCACGGAAAAGGAGATCGAGGAAGCCTCCATCAAGGTGGTGGCCGGCCCCGAGAAGAAGAGCCGTGTGGTCACCGAGAAGGAGAAGAAGCTCACCGCGTACCACGAGGCGGGCCACGCCATCACCAGCTGGTTCTGCCCCACCAACGACCCGGTGCATCAGATCAGCATCATCCCCCGCGGCCAGGCGGGCGGCTACACCATGTACCTGCCCGACAAGGACGCCAGCTACGTGACCAAGACCGCCATGCAGGAGCGCATCGTGAGCCTGCTGGGCGGCCGCGTGGCCGAGAGCCTGGTGCTGGAGGATATCTCCACCGGCGCTTCCAACGACCTGGAGCGCGCCACCCAGACCGCCCGCAGCATGGTCACCCGTTACGGCTTCTCCGAGCGTCTGGGCCCTGTGGTGTATGGCTCCGACCCGGAGGAGACCTTCCTGGGCCGTGATTTCAGCCAGGGCAAGGGCTATTCCGATTCCATCGCCGCCGAGATCGACAGCGAGATCCGGGACATCGTGGACGAAGCCTACGAGAGAGCTCGCCGCATCCTGAGCGACAACATGGATAAGCTGCATGTGGTGGCCGCCGAGCTGATCAAACGGGAGAAGCTGTCCGGCGAGGAGTTCAAGACCCTGATGGAGGGCGGCACCCTGCCCGAAGCCGAGCAGCCCGCCCCGGCCGCAGCACCCGCTGAGCCGGCACAGCCCGCTCAACCTGCCCAGGCTGCTGAGCCTGCGGAACCCGCCGAACCCGCTCAGCCTGCCGAGACCGCCGAGACTGCCGAGCCTCTGCCGGAGCAGGGCGAAAAGCCCGAGGGCTCCCTGTAACAGGAAAGGAGTAACGCTCTTATGGAAGAGAATTTCGACCTTTTGGCCCAATCCCGCGCCAACTATTACACGAAGGGCAGCCCCATCCAGTTTGTGAAGGTGGAGCTGCTGAAGGGCGACCAGAGCGGCGACATCGCGGTCTGCCTGTCCTTTAAAAACATTTCCAGCCAGCCGGTCACCGGCCTGCTGGTGGAGTTCAAGTGCAAGGACCGCACCGGTACCGTGGTCTGCCAGGACCGGTTTGAATACCAGGGCCTGAACGCCGCGGGCGGTCAGGTCTTCGGCTCGGACGATGCGGTCTACATCAGCCAGGCCCCGGTGGGCAGTGTTGAGGTGGACCTGCTCCGGGCTTATCTGGCCGACGGCAACGCGCTGGATCTGACCGGCTATGTGCGTACCCGCCTGCCCGCGCCCAAAAAGCTGCCGGAGGACCTGGCCAGAAAGCTGAGCGAGCGCACCGGCAAGGAGGGGCTGCAGTTTGTGCCCCAGGTGCTGGACCAGGGCTGGTACTGCGCCTGCGGTGCCTTCCATCCCCGTGAGGAGAGCGGCGTGTGGTGCAGCGAGTGCGGCTCCGACCGCATCCTGCTGCAGAACACCCTGTCCAGCATGCTGCAGGCGGCGCAGACCGCCCAGCAGCCCGCGGCGGATGAACAGCCCACCCGCATGGTACCCCCGGTTCGCCCGGAGGAGCCCACCCGCGCGGTGCCCCCGCTGCGCAACCAGCCGGACCCCAGCTACGATGTGCCTCCGCTGCATCCCGACGAGGAGGACGATTCGGACATGACCCTGGCCGATGACCGGGACCGCAGCCGCTATGCCGCTTCCCGTCTGGGCTTCCGTGAGCAGGATGCCTATGAGGATGAGGGCGGCTATGAGGAGGACTACCAGGACGACTACGAGGAATACGGGGACGAGGAGATGGACCCCCGGGATGTGATCGCGGAAAAGATCATTCGCTGGGCCCCGCCCATCACCGCCGTGCTGTGTGCCATCGTGGCTCTGATTGGCTTCCTGCTGGCCTGATTTGGGCGCTGAATCATCACAAAACAAAAAGACCTTCCGCATTGCAGGCCGCAGTGCGGAAGGCCTTTTTTCGCTGTGGAAGAGGTTCAGTGGGGCGCCGGGCTGGTAACAATCGGTGAGGAACGCCCAGACAAGAACCGAAAAAGCAGGGCCGAAAAGTTCGAAAAACGCCACCCGATGGCCCGCAAACGGCCCGGCAGAGCGCCCCGCCGCACTCCGCGCGCCTTGACATTTTCCGCCGGGGCGTGGTTAAATAATATGGTATGCATTCAAGAACGTGAGAAAATCCCCGGTGCACAAGGGCCTGCCCTGGCGCAGACAGAGGGGGAAAACGGGGGGAAGAAGCCCCCAAAACCAACAGGAGGTAGAACAGGTTGGCCAAAAAACAGGAATATGGCAACGACAGTATTTCCAGCCTGAAGGGCGCGGACCGGGTGCGCAAACGCCCTGCCGTTATCTTTGGCTCGGACGGCGTGGAGGGCTGTGCCCATTCCATCTTCGAGATCCTTTCCAACTCCATCGACGAGGCCCGCGAAGGCTACGGCGAGAAGATCCTGCTCACCCGCTTTGCGGACGGCAGCATCCAGGTGGAGGATTTTGGCCGGGGCATCCCGGTGGACTATAACCCCAAGGAGCAGCGCTACAACTGGGAGCTGGTGTTCTGCGAGATGTACGCCGGCGGCAAGTACTCTGCCGGGGAGGACAACTACGAGTATTCCCTGGGCCTGAACGGTCTGGGCCTGTGCGCCACCCAGTACGCCAGCGAGTGGATGACCGCCGACATTTACCGGGACGGTTTCCACTATCATCTGGACTTCAAGCAGGGCGAGCCCGCGGGCGAGATGATCAAGGAGCCCTTCAAGGGCCGCCGCACCGGCAGCATCATCCGCTGGAAGCCGGACACCCAGGTGTTCACCGACGTGAACGTGCCCACCGAATATTTCACCGACACCATGAAGCGGCAGGCGGTGGTCAACGCGGGCCTGGATCTTGTCTTTGTGGACCAGACCGGGCCGGAAAAGCAGACCATCGAGTTCCGCTACGAAAAGGGCATTGAGGATTATGTGAACGAGACCGTGGGTCTGGATTACATCACCCCCGCCCGCTACTGCGAGTCCACCGCCACCGGCCGGGACCGGGAGGACCAGCCGGACTACCGGGTGAAGATGAGCGCCGCCTTCTGCTTCTCCAACAAGGTGCAGATGCTGGAATACTACCACAACTCCAGCTGGCTGGAGCACGGCGGCAGCCCGGACCGTGCGGTGCGCACCGCCTTTGTGAACCAGATCGATAACTTTTTAAAGACCAAGGGCCTGTACAAGAAGAACGAGAGCAAGATCACCTTTGCCGATGTACAGGACTGCCTGGTGTATGTGTCCAGCACCTTCTCCACCCGCACCAGCTACGAGAACCAGACCAAAAAGGCCATCACCAACAAGTTCGTGGCCCAGGCCATGACCGAGTTTCTGAAGCACAATCTGGAGGTCTACTTCCTGGAGAACCCGGAGGAGGCCCAGAAGATCTGCCAGCAGGTGCTCATCAACAAGCAGAGCCGCGAGCATGCGGAAAAGACCCGCCAGAGCATCAAGAAGACGATGACCAGTCAGATCGACATCGCCAACCGGGTGCAGAAGTTCGTGGACTGCCGCACCAAGGATGTGAGCCGCCGCGAGCTGTACATCGTGGAGGGCGATTCCGCCATGGGCGCGGTCAAGACCAGCCGGGACTCCGAGTTCCAGGGCATCATGCCGGTGCGCGGCAAGATTCTGAACTGCCTGAAGGCGGACTATGACCGCATTTTCAAATCCGATGTTATCACCGACCTGATCAAGGTGCTGGGCTGCGGCGTGGAGCTGGGCGGCAAGGCCAAAAAGGACCTGGCCACCTTCAACCTGGAAAACCTGCGCTGGAACAAGGTGGTCATCTGTACTGACGCCGACGTGGACGGTTACCAGATCCGCACCCTGATTCTGACCATGCTCTACCGGCTTACCCCCACCCTCATCAACGAGGGCTATGTGTACATTGCCGAAAGCCCGCTGTACGAGATCAACACCAAAAACAAGACCTACTTTGCCTACACCGAGCCGGAAAAGGCAAACATCCTTGCCCGCATCGGCAAGGAGAAGTATACCATTCAGCGCTCCAAGGGTCTTGGTGAGAACGACCCGGAAATGATGTGGCTCACCACCATGAACCCGGAGAGCCGCCGCCTGATCAAGGTGAACCCGGAGGATGTGGAGCACACCGCCGCCGTGTTCGACCTGCTGCTGGGCGACAACCTGGCCGGCCGTAAGGAGCACATCGCCCAGCACGGCGTGGAATACCTGGACGACCTGGATCTTTCGTAAGGGGAGGAGAGAAGAGCAATGGCAAAAAAACAGACCAAACGCGCCACCCCCGCCCGGCCCCAGCTGGGCGATAACGTGGAGATCCTGGACGCGGGCGTTGTGATCCAGAGCCCCATCACCGAGACCCTGGAAAAGAACTACATGCCCTACGCCATGAGCGTTATTGTTTCCCGCGCACTGCCGGAGATCGACGGCTTCAAGCCCGCCCACCGAAAGCTTTTGTACACCATGTACGGCATGGGCTTGTTGAAGGGCGCCCGTACCAAGAGCGCCAACATCGTGGGCAGCACCATGCACCTGAACCCCCACGGCGACGCGGCCATCTATGAGACCATGGTGCGCATGGGCCGGGGCAACGAGAGCCTGCTGGTGCCCTTTGTGGATTCCAAGGGCAACTTCGGCAAGGCCTACAGCCGGGACATGGCCTACGCCGCCAGCCGATACACCGAAGCCAAGCTGGAGGCGGTGTGCGAGGAGCTGTTCCGGGACATTGACAAGGACACCGTGGACTTTGTGCCCAACTACGACGGCACCACCACCGAGCCCACCCTGCTGCCGGTGACCTTCCCCACCATTCTGGCCAACAACACCCTGGGCATCGCCGTGGGCATGGCCTCCAACATCTGCTCCTTCAATCTGGCGGAGCTGTGCGAGACCACCGTGGCCCTGATGCGCCATCCGGACCACGACCTGCTCGCCACCCTGCCCGCCCCGGATTTTGTGGGCGGCGGTGAGATTCTGTACAACGAGGCCGAGCTGCGCAAGATCTACGAGACCGGCCGCGGCAGCGTGCGGGTGCGCGCCCAGTACCGTTACGAGAAGGACGGCAACATGCTGGAAATCACCCGCATTCCTCCCACCACCACGGTGGAGGCGGTGATGGACAAGATCGCCGAGCTGGTGAAGACCGGCAAGATCAAGGAAATCAGCGACATGCGCGACGAGACCGACCTGAACGGCCTCAAGCTGACCATTGACCTGAAGCGCGGCCAGGACCCGGACAAGCTGATGCAGAAGCTGTTCCGCACCACTCCTCTGGAGGACAGCTTTGCCTGCAACTTCAACCTGCTCATCGGCGGCCAGCCCCGTGTGCTGGGCGTGCGGCAGATCCTGAACGAGTGGGTGGCCTTCCGGGTGGAATGCGTGCGCCGCCGCACCTATCACGACCTGCAGGGCAAGCAGAAGCGCCTGCACCTTTTGAAGGGTCTGGAGGCCATTTTGCTGGACATCGACAAGGCTATCCGCATCGTGCGGGAGACCGAGGAGGATTCCGAGGTGGTGCCCAACCTGATGATCGGCTTCGGCATCGACGAGACCCAGGCCGAGTACGTGGCCGAGATCAAGCTGCGCCATCTGAACCGGGAATACATCCTCAAGCGCACCCAGGAGATCGCTGACCTGGAGGCCGAGATCGCCCGCCTGGAGGATATCCTGAAATCCGAGGCCAAGATCCGCCGCATCATCATCGAAGAGCTGAACGCGGTGGCCAAGAAATACGGTCAGCCCCGCCGCTGCCAGATTCTGTACGATGTGGAGACCGCGGATTCCGCCGCCGAGGAGGAGAGCCTGCCGGATTACCCGGTCACCGTCTTCTTCACCCGGGAGGGCTACTTCAAGAAAATCACCCCCCAGTCGCTGCGCATGAGCGGCGAGCAGAAGCTCAAGGAAGGCGACGAGGTGGTACAGCAGATCGAGACCCGCAACGACGCCTGGCTGCTGTTCTTCACCGATCAGCGGCAGGTGTACAAGTGCCGCGCGGCGGATTTTGCCGACACCAAGGCCAGCGTGATGGGCGAGTTCGTGGCGGCCAGCCTGGGCATGGACGAGGGCGAGCTGCCGGTCTACATGGCGGTCACCCTGGATTACAAGGGCTATATGCTGTTTGCCTACGCCAACGGCAAATTCGCCAAGATCCCCATGAACAGCTACGCCACCAAGCAGAACCGGAAAAAGCTGCTTAAGGCCTACAGCGACAAGGAGCAGCTGGCCTGCATGGTGCAGCTGCCCGAGGAGACCGAGCTGGCCGTTCGCACCAGCGGCGGCCGGATGCTGCTGGCCCACACCACCCAGATCGCCGAGAAGCAGACCCGCGACACCGCGGGCGTGGCGGTGATCACCCTGAAAAAGAACCAGCACATCGAATGGGTCAAGCCCGCCGGTGAGCTGGAGCTGGCCAACCCCCACCGGTACCGGGTGCGCAGCCTGCCCGCCGCAGGTGCTCTGGTGCGGGAGGAGGATGTGGCCGAGCAGCTGCAGCTGGGCCAGTAAAACCGGCCTGCTGTCCCGGGAAAAGCCCGCAGAAATCCGGGCATTTGCCGCGAATTGTGCGGCGTTGCCCTTGCATTTTGCGGGGCTGTGTGGTATCATCATACTTGCATATTAGCGCGTATAAAAAGCGGAGGAGCGTTTACACTATGAGTATTATCGAGATCATCAGCGGTGTCGTGCTGATCCTGGCCGCCATCGTGATCGTATTTCTGACCCTGTCCCAGGAGTCCAAGGGCCGCGGCCTGTCCGGCGCCATCGCCGGCGAGGGCGGCATGATGGAAGCCGGCCGTACTCGTGCCAAGGACGTGAAGCTCGCCAAGTACACCAAGATCGTGGGCATCGTTTTCTTTGTTGTCATGATCGCGGTCAGCGTGCTGAGCGTTATGAGCATGAACTAACAAGCAAGAGGGCCCGCATTGCGCGGGCCCTTTTTGTCTTTCCATGGCCCGGTACGAGGGGTGCAGGGCCGCCAAGAGGGAGGGAAATGTCATGTCCATTCGATCCAAAATCCTCCGGGAGCTGGAGAAAAAGCCCAGACGTCTCAAAGAATTGAAGGACAAGCTGGGCAACGACAAAAAGGTGCAGCAGACGGTGGAGGAACTGCAGAAAAAAGGCAAGATCCGCCAGAAGAGCGGCGCCTATTTTCTGGCAAAGGATGCCAAGGCCGAAGGCACGCTGGAGTGCGTGCTGGTCAAGCTGGGGCCCAGCTTCGGCTTTGCCGCGCCGGAAAACGACCAGAAGGGCGATATCTTCATCCCCGGCCGGGCGCTGTGCGGTGCACTGCCCGGCGACCGGGTGCTGGTGAAGCTGTTCGACAAGCCCAGGGTTCCCGGCTCCCGGGAGGGCGAGATCCTGGCAGTGGTGCAGCCCCGCAAAAACTTTGTGGGCACCATTGTGAAGGAGAAGGAGCGGCTGTATCTGCTGCCGGATGAATGCCCCTTCGTGCGCCTGCAGGTGAAAAAGAGCGCCGCGGGCGGCGCGTCGGACGGCGACAAGGCGGCGGTGGAGCTGCTGAGCCGGGGCGAGGACTATGAGGACCACCGGGTGGGCGTGGCGCTGCGCTTCGGCAGTGCCCAGGCCGCCAAGAACTGCGCCAAGGCGCTGCTGTACGCCGCCGGTGTGGACCGGCACTTCCCCGAAAAGGTGAAGGCTGAGGCCCGCAGGCTGGAGGGCATCCAGTCCTCGGACCTGAAAAAGCGCACCGACCTGCGCAGCTGGCCCATCTTCACCATCGACGCCGCCTCCACCAAGGACATTGACGACGCCATCTCGCTGATGGCGGTGGAAAACGGCTGGGAGCTGGGGGTGCACATCGCGGATGTGAGCCATTACGTAAAGCCGGGCAGCGAGCTGAACAAGGAGGCCATGCGCCGGGGCACCTCCATCTATTACGCGGACAGCGTGATCCCCATGCTGCCCCGTCAGCTCTCCAACGGGCTGTGCAGCCTGAACCCGGGCGAGGACCGGCTGGCCTTCTCCTGCATCATGCAGCTGACCGAGGATGGCCAGCTGCGGGACTTCCGGTTTGAAAAGACCGTGATCCGCAGCCGGGTCAAGGGTGTTTATAGCGAGCTGAACCAGCTGCTGGCCGGAGAGGAGACCCCCGAGTTGGTGGAAAAATACGAGGAGGTATGGCCCCAGCTGCCCCTGATGAAGAAGCTCTACGAGCAGCGGGCCAAGCTGCACCGGGAGCGGGGCGGCATCGAGCTGGAGACCGAGGAGGCCAAGCTGGTGCTGGACGAGGAGGGCCGCTGCGTGGACATCCAGCGGCGCAGCCGCGGGGTGACCGAGTGCATGATCGAGGAGTTCATGCTGCTGGCCAACCAGTGCGCGGCCCAGCTGGCCCGCCGCAACCAGCTGCCCTTTGTATACCGGGTGCACGAGGCCCCGAACCCGGAGCGGGTGGAGCGGCTGACCGGTATGCTGCGGGTGTGCGGCCTGCCGGATCACTTTGCCGGCGAAGCGCCCACCCAGAAGGAGCTGGCCGCTCTGCTGGATTCCACCCGGGGCACCGACCTGCAGCCGGTGGTGCACACCGGCGTGCTGCGGGCCATGGCCAAGGCCTGCTATGAGCCGGAGCCCAAGGGGCATTACGGCCTGGCGCTGGAGGATTACACCCACTTCACCAGCCCCATCCGCCGCTATCCGGACCTGGCCATCCACCGCATCCTCAGCGACTGGCTGGGCGGCACCAGCCTGGAGGAGCTGAACCGGCGCTACACCTGGTTTGCCCGGGAGGCCAGCGCCCAGTCCAGCACCTGCGAGGTGGCGGCCATGCAGCTGGAGCGGTCCGCCGAGGCCTGCTACAAGGCGGAATACATGCATGCCCATCTGGGCGAGGTGTTCGAGGGCGTGGTCTGCGGCGTGGCGCCCCAGGGCATCTATGTGGAGCTGGAAAACACCGTGGAGGGTCTGGTGCACGCCGAGAGCATCTGCAAGGGCGAGCCCCAGCTGATCGAATCCATGCGTTTGAAGGACCCGGTGAGCGGCCGTGCGTGGAGCCTGGGCGACCGGGTCCGCGTCCGGGTGGACCGGGCGGACGTGGCCCTGGGTCGGGTGGATTTTGCCCTGGAAGAAACCGAGTAACCCCAAACACGGGCGGACCAGACAGGCCCGCCCGTTTTCTGTGACGGATGTCCTTGCAGAGCAGGGTGGAGGCCGTGGTAAAATAAAGCATACGCGGCGGTCGACTGCCGTCCCACCCCTAAAAAAGGAGAAGCATTGATGAAGCGTACCCCCTTGAAGGTGGCCATCGGGGCCATCTGTTTTGTGAATCTGTTGTATATGATCCCGTCGGTGGCGGTGTCCGGCATGGTGGCCGCCTTCCCGGACCAGCCCCAGAATACGGTGCTGCTGCTGCTCGCCCTGCCCAACCTGACCGGCATCGCGGGTATTGTGGCCGAGCCCTGGCTGGAGAAGCGGTTCAGCCGCCGCCAGCTTTCCATCACGGCGCTGGCCGTGTTCTTCGGCTCGGGCCTTGCAAGCTTTGTGCTGCGGGAAAATCTGCCCGCCCTGATCGCCGCCAGTGTGGTCATGGGCGCGGCCTATGGCATGCAGGCCACCCTCTATCCGCTGCTGGTGAACGACGGCTTTGAAGGCGAGGAGCGCAGCCGGGTGATGGGCATGGTCACCGGTATGCTGCAGCTGGGCCGGGTGGCGGCCACTCTGGTGGGCGGCGTGCTGGCCCGCAGCGGCTGGTACAACGTGTATCTGTGCTTTCTGGCGGTGCTGGTGCCGCTGGTGCTGGCGGTGCTGTTCCTGCCCCGGCAGAGCCACCATGAGGAAGGTCCCAGGGAGGACGGCGACTGGTTCAGCCTGTCCGGCGCGGTTCGGCTGGCGGTGGAGGGCTTTGCCTTCGCGGCGCTCTTTTACATGGTGAATACCCATCTTTCCCTGTACGTGGAGGGCTACGGTTTGGGCGATACCGCCCTCACCGGTGTGATCAGTGCAGTGGGCTGCGTGCTGGCGGGGCTGATGTCCACCGGCTTTGCCTGGTTCGAGCGCCGCACCGGCCGTTTTACCATGACCTGGGCCTTCGCCATTCTGGGCGCGCTGTATCTGGCGGGCAGCCTGTGGATCAGCCTGCCCGGCGCGGCGCTGTGCGTGGCGGGCGCGTTTCTGGGCATGGGGCTGTTCAGCCCCAACCTGATGCTGGGCTTCTCCCGCTGTGCGGGACCCCGCCGCCTGGCCGCTGTCACCGCGGCGGTGCTCACGGTGGTGAACGTGGGCTATTTTGCCTCGCCCTACATCACCGGCTTTCTGGCGGGCTTTGTGGGGGAGAGCCCGGCGGATGTGTTCCGGGTCGCGGGTGTGCTGGGCCTTGCCTGTGCGCTGGGCTCGGCGCTGGCCAGCCGCAAGCCTCAGGCCCCGCTGCAGGGCACACAGGAAAAGTGAGGGAAAAGAATGGAAAACA
Organism: Allofournierella sp.; assembly: GCF_017889395.1. Classification (NCBI taxonomy): domain Bacteria; kingdom Bacillati; phylum Bacillota; class Clostridia; order Eubacteriales; family Oscillospiraceae; genus Allofournierella; species Allofournierella sp. The sequence goes on from NZ_JAGHKE010000039.1 coordinate 11,445, forward strand.
ACCGGCTGGAACAATACTGGAAGCAGCTGGAGGATTTTGGGCTGGAGCGGAAGGATTACCCGGATGCCCGCCTGCGCCAATACCGGCGGGGGGATTTCCTCTGCCGTCAGGGCTGCCCCATGGAGGAGCTGCTCTTCGTGGTGGAGGGCAGGGTGAAGGTGTGTACCGTCACCCCGGCGGACAAGACCCTGCTGTTCTGCTACAACGGCCCCGGCACTCTGGTGGGGGAGGTGGAGCTGATGACCGGCGAGGCCGTCACCACCAGCATTCAGGCGGACAGCACCGTGCGCTGCGTGGCGCTGCCCATGCAAAAATACGCCGCCAGCCTGCGGGGGAACATCCGGTTTATGAACCGGGTGGCCCACATGCTGGCCCAGATCGTGGCCCGCAATGCGGTGAACGATACCCTTAACATCCTGGCTCCGCTGGAGACCCGGCTGCGAGCCTACATCGCACGAAGCCAGCGAGAGGGTGTGTTCAGCGGCCGCCTCACTGAGACCGCCGAATATCTTGGGGTGAGCTACCGGCACCTTCTGCGCACCATGAACGAGCTGTGCGCCCGGGGCATTCTGGAAAAGATCCGGGGCGGCTACCGCATCCTGCAGCCGCTGGAGCTGGACCGGCAGCAGGAGGAAGGGGAATGGAGCGTTCCCCGCACCAAAGAGTAAAAAATAACCGCTCGCTTTGTGTGTTGCAAAGCGAGCGGTTATTTTTTGCATGCAGAGAGAATCGAACCGGGTCTACCGGGCCATACTGGAAGCATATCCATAAACAGGAAGGATTCGAAGGGAGTGGATCGCAATGATGGAAGCCGCCGCCAAACGGCCGCCTGCACTGCAGCGGATGGCCCGCGCGTTGAGCGCGGACCGGCAGGAGCGGCTGGACCGGGAGGCCTGCCAGGTGCTGCCTTTGGAGGAGCAGCTGCGCCGCTGCCTCTGGCAGATGCGCCAGAACCAGATGTGCTTTGATCTGGAGACCGAGCCGGAGCTGATCGACGCGCTGATCTATGAGTATCAGGCCATTCAAAGCCGCTACCGCTACTACCAGCGCAAGGCCCGGGCCCAGGGGCTGCGGGCCATTCTGTGACGGCGCTGGCCCTGGGAGCAGCCGTGCTGCTGGTGGCGGTGGGGCTGGCCGCGGGGCGCAGCCGCCGCCCGCTGCGCACGGCGCTGAGTGCGGCGCTCACCGGAATGGGGGCGCTGGGGGCGGTGAATCTGCTGGCGCCGGTCACCGGCGTGAGCCTGGCGCTGAATTGGGCCACCAGCTTCATGGCGGTGGTGCTGGGCGCGCCGGGGGTCATCACCCTGCTGCTGCTGGATCTGCTTTTGGGGCTCTGAACATCAAAAAGGGCGTGTTTCCCGTTTGGGAAACACGCCCTTTTTGATAGAAAACGACCGGACCGTAAGCCGGGTTCTGTATTAAACGGCAATCTGTCTAGACCCTGCGTTGCCGCAGGGTTCATGCCACCTCCGGGGCGCGCGGGGAGCGCTGTATGCCCCATACGGGTGTTGCTTCTGGTAGGGTTTACATAGCCGCAAAGTCGCCAGTGCGCTGGTGAGCTCTTACCTCGCCTTTCCATCCTTACCGCAAAACGCGGCGGTTTCTTTCTGTTGCACTATCCCTGGGGTCGCCCCCGGCTGCCGTTAGCAGTTACCATTCCCCTGTGAAGCCCGGACTTTCCTCAGAGCGAACGCAATGCCGCCCCGCTGCCGTATGTTCCACTCGTTTTCCGTTCCATATTGTATCACACAACGCCGCCCGGCGCAAGCCCGGGCCGAAAACCCGGGCGTTTTAGGAAAAGTATGACTGATTCGACAAAGCGTTTTGTAAATTTGCACAAAAAATATTGGCCGAGGCGCCCGAAAAAACTGCTTTGCCGGGAAAAGTTTTTTCTTGCAAACACTTTAATACGGTTTTATAATAAAATGCATAGCAGTGAAGCAGGGCTTTGGGCCCTGTGCGCCATAGGCGATAGATTCCGATCCGCTGCCTATCAATGATGATCGTTTGAAAGGGGAAGTACGTTATGTTCAAAAACGATTACCTGGCCCGTGTATATGCACAGGTGGAAGCCCGCAACCCCAACGAGCCTGAGTTCCTGCAGGCCGTTCGCGAGGTTCTGGAAAGCCTGCAGACCCTGGTGGAAAAGCACCCGGAATATGAGAAGAACGGCGTTCTGGAGCGCCTGGTGGAGCCTGAGCGCTTCATCCAGTTCCGCGTTTCCTGGGTGGACGACGCCGGTAAGGTCCAGGTGAACCGCGGTTTCCGCGTTCAGTTTAACAGCGCCATCGGCCCCTACAAGGGCGGCCTGCGCCTGCATCCCAGCGTGAACGCATCTGTCATCAAGTTCCTGGGCTTCGAGCAGATCTTCAAGAACAGCCTGACCGGCCTGCCCATGGGCGGCGGCAAGGGCGGCTCCGACTTCGACCCCAAGGGCAAGAGCGATGCCGAGATCATGCGTTTCTGCCAGAGCTTCATGACCGAGCTGAGCAAGCACATCGGTCAGTTCACCGACGTTCCCGCCGGCGACATCGGCGTGGGCGCCCGTGAGATCGGCTACATGTACGGCCAGTACAAGCGCCTGCGTAACGAGTTCACCGGCGTGCTCACCGGCAAGGGCCTGAACTGGGGCGGCAGCCTGGCCCGCACCGAGGCCACCGGCTACGGCCTGTGCTACTTCACCCAGGAAGCCCTGCAGTGCATGCGGTCCGACAGCTTTGAGGGCAAGACCGTTGTGGTGAGCGGCAGCGGCAACGTGGCCATCTACGCCTGCCAGAAGGCCACCGAGCTAGGCGCCAAGGTAGTCGCCATGAGCGATTCCACCGGCTATGTGTACGATCCCAACGGCATCGATCTGGACCTGATGAAGGACATCAAGGAGGTTCGCCGTGCCCGCATCGTGGAGTACGCCAACGCCAAGGAGAGCGCCACCTTCACCGAGGGCTGCAAGGGCATCTGGACCATCCCCTGTGACATCGCTCTGCCCTGCGCCACCCAGAATGAGCTGGACGGCGAAAGCGCCAAGGCTCTGGTTGCCAACGGCTGCACCGTGGTGTGCGAAGGCGCCAACATGCCCAGCACTCCCGAGGCCATCGAGATCTTCCTGGCCAACAACGTGCTGTATGGTCCCGCCAAGGCGGCCAACGCCGGCGGCGTTGCCACCAGCGGCCTGGAGATGAGCCAGAACAGCCTGCGCCTGTCCTGGACCTTCGAGGAAGTGGACGAGCGCCTGAAGGGCATCATGAAGGGCATTTTCCACGCTGCCTACGATGCTTCCGTTGCCTGCGACGCTCCCGGCAACCTGATGGTGGGCGCCAACGTGGCCGGCTTCATCAAGGTGGCCGACAGCATGATCGCTCAGGGCATCGCCTACTAATCATCGCATTTTCTTTGGGGCACCCCGCTCGGGTGCCCCTTTTTGTTTGCCCGCCGGCGGGGGAAAATGCTATAATGCCAGTACAACAGCAAAACCAACGAAAGAGGGAAACGACCCCATGGAACTGAGCTTTATTGTTCCGCCCCGCTTTGAGGGCGGCTGTCTGCGGGATTTTCTGCGGGCCAGCGGCGTGTCGGCTACGCTGATCAAAGCGGTGAAAAATGAGACCGGCGGCTTCTGGGTGGAGGACGGCCCCGCCCGAACCTGTGACACGGTGCACGCCGGGCAGATGGTCACCTTTGTCCTTCCGCCGGAAAAGCCCACCACCGTGGAACCGCAGGACATTCCGCTGACCATCGTCTACGAGAGCCAGCACGTGATGGTGCTGGAAAAGCCGGCGGGCATGGCGGTGCATCCCACCCTGAATTATGCGGACGGCACCCTGGCCAACGCCTATATGGGCCTGCTGCGTCAGCGGGGCCAGCAGGGCGTGTTCCGGCCGGTGAACCGCATTGATAAGGACACCTCCGGCCTCGTGCTCTGCGCCAAAAACGCCTATGCCGCGCCGCTGCTGGCCAAAGGGGTGAGCAAGGTGTATCGGGCGGTGCTGGAGGGCTGTCCGACCCAGAAAGAGGGGCAGATCGACGCACCCATCGCCCGGGCGCCGGGGAGCATCATCCTGCGGCAGGTGGCCCCGGAGGGCAAGCCGAGCCACACCCGTTATCAGGTGGAGCAGGAGAAAAACGGCCTGTGTCTGGTGGCGGCGGTGCCCATTACCGGCCGAACCCACCAGCTGCGGGTGCACTTTGCCCACATCGGCTGCCCGCTAGCCGGGGATGAGCTGTACGGCGGCAGCCGGGAGCGTATCGGCCGCCAGGCGCTGCACTGCGCCCGGATGGAATTCACCGAGCCGGGCACCCCAAAAACCGTGGTGGTGGAAAGCCCGCTTCCGCCGGATATGCAGAGCCTGCTGGAATAAAATCACAAGGGCGGCGCGCCCCCGCAGAGGGGCTGTGCCGCCCTTTGCTTGTGCCAAAAGTTTGAAAACCCTGTGAAAACGGCCGCCTGCCGGTTGCGTTTTCTTCTACAAGTTGTCTATAATAATGTTGTACACTTTGTAGAAGAAAGGCGGCGGACGCTTTTTTATGGCACAATGCGTGGAAAACAAGACCCCCAACGGGCAGAAAAACGGCAGGGAGCGGTGGCTCCGGCTGCGGGCGGAGGCGGTCCGTCTGGCAAAGCGGTTTCGTTTCAGCCAGGGCGCGGCGGTGCTGGGGCAGTTTCTCTACGATGTGGGCTTCTGGGGCGAATACACCGCCCGGCGGCTGGCACGGGGAGGGTGGAAGGCCTGCTGCCTTCTGGGGCGGCGCTGCGCTCGGGTCTGGGGCCGGGCGGCAGGCCTGGTCAAAGGCGCGCTGAACACCGGCGCGCAGGACCTGACGGCACCCTTTGCCCGCATGGCAAACGGCGCGAGGAACATCCGCGCCCATGTGAAGGAGGAAAAGCAGGCAGGCACGGCCCATGCGGCCAAAGAGGGTCTGCGCTATTTTGCCCTGGGCGTACACAAATATTTCCCGCTGCTGGGCCGCGCGGTGGCATACGTTCTGCCGGTGGCGGCACTGGCAGTGTTCGGCTATACGGTACATACGGTGCTGGAATACAACTATGTTCTGGCGGTGGAAGTGAACGGCAGCGTGGTGGGCTATGTGCAGACCGAGCAGGTGTTCGACTCCGCCAAGGAAGAGGTGGCCCGGCGCATCAACTACGCGGGCGCGGGGGAGGAGAGCTGGACCGTGGAGCCCTCCTACCAGATCGCGGTGGGGGAGCAGGTGCTGGACGAAAACCAGATGGCGGATGCCATTCTGCAAAGCTCCAGCAATGAAATTCAGAACGCCACCGGCCTGTATGTGAATGGGGAGCTGGTGGCGGTGACCACCGAGGGCGACCGGCTGCGCCAGGAGCTGAGCAGCATGACCGCCCCCTATGAGGACCCGGACAACCCGAATCTGACCGTGTCCTTCAACAAGGAGGTGCGCTGCGAGGACAGCATCTACTTCACCAGTACCATCGTGCCTGTGGAAGAGATCATCCAGCGGCTGCACGGTGAAGAGCAGGGCGCTGTGTATTACACCATCCAGACAGGTGACACTCCGTGGATTGTGGCAGGCAGCTTCGGCATCCGTGTGGACGAGCTGCAGGCTCAGAACCCGGACTATGATTTCAACTCCAATTCAGGCTTCCCGGTGGGCGGCCAGCTGACCATCAGTCAGGCCATGCCCTATCTGCAGGTGAAGCGCACCCTCATCAGCACCTATCAGGAAGCCATTCCCTACGACACCGAAGAGCAGCAGGACTCCACCCTGCCCATGGGCACCGTGCAGGTGGTGCAGGAGGGGGCCGAGGGCGTGGCCGAGATCACCCAGCAGCAGGTGTTCTACGGCGATTCCTCCACCCCCAGCGAAACCACAGTCATCGATCGGGTGGTGGTGCAAGAGCCGGTGACCCGGATCGTGGCCATGGGCCAGTACGTCCCGGCGGAAAACATTGCCTATCTTTCCGACGGCAGCACCCTGATCTGGCCGGTGCCCGCTTACCGGGGCATCAGCCGGTGGATGATCGGCTCCAGCGGCCAGATTCACGGCGGCGTGGATATCCGGGCGGCAGCAGGCACCGACATTCTGGCCGCGGCCGGGGGATTGGTGAGGATTGCCGGGTATCACCCCAGCTACGGCAACTATGTGGTCATCAGCCATGGAAATGGGTATGAAACGCTGTATGCTCATGCCACCCGCCTGGCGGTACGGGCCGGGCAGACCGTGACCCAGGGCCAGGTGATTGCCTATGTGGGCAATACCGGAAATTCCTTTGGATATCATTGCCATTTCGAGATCAAGCGGAACGGTGCACGCCAGCAGCCACGGGACTTTTTCCCCAATAAGTGATTGTCTTTTTGCTTGTATTTTTCCACCGGATTTGAAAGGAGTGTGAAAAAAACTGCCAAATCCTTGCCCTTTTGCCCCTTTTCGCGCTATAATGGGGGATGTATAAAAGCAAGGAAGGAGGGCGGTCAGGCTGGCGATTTTGGAAAAGACCCCGGAAACGGAAGAAAAGAACAACCAACAAGAGCAGCAGACCGGCTCCCCCTCTCCCGGCAAAGGCCCGGGCAGATGGGAAGCGATCAAACAGAAAATCCTGCAGAAGGCTGGCCCCTGGATCGAGCGGGCCAAACGGCACCCGGAAACAGCGGTGCTGGGGCAGTTTTTATATAACGTAGGCTTTTGGGGCGAATATACCGCCCGGCGGATGGTGCGTTTCGCATGGAACTGCATCCGGAAGGCGGGCGAGCGTATTGCCTGGATCTGGGGCCGGGTGGCAGGCCTGGTCAAGGGCGCGCTGAAAACCGGCGCGCAGGATCTGACGGCACCCTTTGCCCGCATGGCAAACGGCGCGAAGAACATCCGCGCCCGGGTGCAGGAGGAAAAGCAGGCGGGCACGGCCCACGCGGCCAAGGAGGGCCTGCGCTACTTTGTTTCCGGCGTACACAAATATTTCCCGCTGCTGGGGCGTGCGGTGGCCTATGTGCTGCCGGTAGCGGCACTGCGGTGTTTGGTTATACGGTACATACCGTGCTGGAATACAACTATGTTCTGGCGGTGGAAGTGAACGGCAGCGTGGTGGGCTACGTGCAGACCGAGCAGGTGTTCGACTCCGCCAAGGAAGAGGTGGCCCAGCGTATCAACTACGCGGGCACCGACCGGGAAGGCTGGACCGTAGAGCCCTCCTACCAGATCGCCGTGGGCGAGGATGTGATGGACGAAAACCAGATGGCGGCCGCCATTCTGGAAAGCTCAAGCGACGAGATCCAGAACGCCACCGGTGTTTACGTGAACGATGAGCTGGTGGCGGTGACCACCGAGGGCGATGTGCTGCAGGCGGACCTGGACAGCATGACGGCCCCCTATGAGGACCCGGACAATCCGAACTATTTTACCGATACCATCGTACCGGTGGAGCAGATCATCGAGAAGTTCCACGGGGAAGAGCAGGGAGCCGTCTACTACACCATTCAGTCGGGTGACACCCCCTGGACCGTGGCGGGCAGCTTTGGCATCAGCGTGGATCAGCTGCAGGCCCAGAATCCGCAGTTTGATTTTAATTCGAGCAGTGGCTTCCCGGTGGGCGGGCAGCTGACCATCAGCCAGGCCATGCCCTATCTGCAGGTGAAGCGCACCCTCATCAGCACCTATCAGGAGACCATCCCCTACAGCACCGAGGAGCAGGAGGACAACGAGCTGGCCTTCGGTTCCACCAAGATCATTCAGGATGGTGCGGAGGGCCTGGCTGAGGTGACCCAGCAGCAGGTGTTCTACGGCGATTCCTCCACCCCCAGCGAGACCACCATCATCGACCGGGTGGTGCTGCAGGAGCCGGTGACCAAGATCATCGCCAAGGGCAAGAAGCTGGCCAACGGCGACCTGGCCAGCACCGGCAGCGGCAGCCTCATGTGGCCGGTGCCCGGTTATAGCTACGTGAGCCGCTGGATGAGCAGCTACCATAAGGGCGCGGATATCTGTGCCCCCTACGGCACGCCCATCTACGCAGCGGACAGCGGCGTGGTGACCACCGCCGGCTATCATTACAGCTACGGCAACTATGTCATTATCAACCATGGCAACGGCTACCAGACCCTGTACGCCCATGCCAGCCGGTTGAACGTGCATGTGGGCCAGGCGGTAAGCCAGGGCGATGTGATCGCCTATGTGGGCTCCACCGGTAATTCCACCGGTAACCACTGCCACTTTGAGGTGTATGTGAACGGCGTGCGCCGCTCCGCCCGCGAGTGGTTCCCCTACAAATAAGTGGAAAACCGGTTGAAAACCCGCAAAAAGGCTTGCGCTAAGCCGAAAAAACTGCTATGATTAACCTCGGACTTT
>NZ_JAGHKE010000040.1:0-18680 GCF_017889395.1 Allofournierella sp.
GGCACCGACGGCGCGCGCCTGTCCTTCATGGGGCTGCCCTGCCCCAACCTGGGCACCGGCGGCTTCAACTTCCACGGTCCCTGTGAGTACATCACCGCCGAGAAGATGGACCAGAGCGTGCAGGTCATCCTGAACATCATTTCCATCTACGCTGAACATTAAGCTTGCAAAAAGCCCGCTTTTTTCCGAAAAAAGCGGGCTTTTTTTGTGCAGATGGCTTTACAGTACCGCGGGCACGTGCGATACTGAAGGTAACCCCAAGCACAGAAAAGGAGGAAAGGATATGAAGGATACCCGAACGCTGCTGCAGCGGCTTACCTGGACCTGGCGCAAATGCCTGGTGTTTGAAAGCTATCGGTTGGACACCATGAGCCAGGCCCGGCAGATTCTTGCGGAGAATTTCATCTTCTATACCGAAGAGTGGCTGAACCGGGACTATCATGACCGGTATTTTTACTCCCGTTCGGTGGATAACACTCGATATGAGCTGTATGTGGACAAAAAGGACTTTGCTGTAGCTATGGATCTGCTGGAAACCAACGGCCTCAGCGGAATATGAGAGAAAACAGACGGTTTCGGTTGACAAAGCGCCCCGGCGGGTGTATGGTTGAAAACGGCTGCCCGGCTGAACTTGCGGACTTTATTTTGTATCCGGGTGGTAAAAACAGAGGAAGGAAAGAATCAAAATGAAAACCTATCTTGGGGATCTCCGGCGCGAATTTTCCGGCTACAACGGTGCTGCGTTCCTGGCGGACCTGATGGCGGGTCTTACCGTTGCGGCAGTGGCTCTGCCCCTGGCTCTGGCCTTCGGCGTGAGCAGCGGCGCGGACGCAGCCAGCGGCATGATCACCGCCATTATGGCCGGTATCGTGATCGGCATTCTGGGCGGTGCGTCCTACCAGATCAGCGGCCCCACCGGCGCCATGGCGGCCATTCTCATCGGCATCTCGGCCAAGTACGGGGTGCAGGGCGTGCTCACCGCCGGCCTGCTCACCGGCGTGATCCTGCTGGCGGCTGCACTGCTGCGGGTGGGCAAGCTGGTGTCCATCATCCCGGTGCCGGTCATCACCGGTTTCACCTCCGGCATCGCCATCGTGATCGCTCTGGGCCAGGTGGACAACTTCTTCGGCACCGTGAGCGAGGGCGAGAACGCCATTCAGAAGCTGCTTTCCTACGGGGAGCTGGGCTTTTCTCCCAACGGCCAGGCAGTGCTGTTTGCGGTGCTGGCCATGGCGGTGATGATTCTGTGGCCCCAAAAGCTGGCCAAGTATCTGCCCGGCTCGCTGGTGGCCATCATCGTGGCCGTGGTGCTGAACTTCGTGCTGAACCCTGCGGCTGAAAGCTCCGCCGTGGCGGAGGTGGGTGCCATCCCCCAGAAGCTTATGACGCCGGACAGCCTGCTGCTCAACGGCATCGATATCTCCACCCTGCCCAACCTGATCGCCCCGGCCATTTCCATCGCGGCTCTGGGTATGATCGAGAGCCTGCTGTGCGGCGCGGCCGCCGGCCGAATGAAGGGCGAGCCCCTGAACTCCACCCGTGAGCTGGTGGCCCAGGGCATCGGCAACATCATTATTCCCATTCTGGGCGGCGTGCCCGCCACCGCGGCCATCGCCCGTACCTCGGTTGCCATCAAGAGCGGCGGCCGCACCCGTATGGTCAGCGTGATCCACTCCATCACCCTGATCCTGTCCATGTTCCTGCTGGGCGGCGTGATGGGCCGCATCCCGCTGGCCAGCCTGGCGGGCGTGCTCATGGTCACCGCCTGGCGCATGAATGACTGGGCAGCCATTCGGGAGCTGTTCCGCAAGCGGCTCAAGTCCGCCGCGGCTCAGTTCCTGGTGACCATGGTGGCCACCGTGCTGTTCGACCTGGTCATCGCCATTCTGGTGGGCATCGTGGCGGCCATGCTGCTGTTCGTGCTGAAGAGCTGCGATCTGAAGATCGCTGTGAGCGATGTGAAGCGCAAAAACGCCGACGGCACCGATCAGGTGCGCACCGATGTGAAGGTGGTCTACCTGACCGGCCCGCTCTTCTTCGGCACCCAGGACCAGCTGACCCAGGCCATGGCCCAGCTGGGCGAGGAGACCCACGGCGTGATCTTCTCGGTGCGCGGCGTGCCCTACATTGACGAGAGCGCCATCAGCGAGCTGGAGACCCTGCTGGCGGACCTGCGCGGACGCAGCATCCGGGTGATGTTCAGCGGCGTGCAGCCCAACGTGAAGCACGAGATGGAGCGCACCGGCTTTGCGGCAGCGCTGGGCGAGGAGAACTTCGCCTGGGATGCCATTGAGGCCATCGAGACTATAGAGCAGCTGCCTCTGGTGGATACTCCGGTTCAGCTGTGAGTGAAATTTAAATAAGCGAATAAACCAGGCGGCAGGCTGTGATGGTTTGCCGCCTGGTTTTATTTTATAAACGGATTTTCCAGCAAATTGGAAGAGATTGTGGAAGTAGACAGGAATTTGTGGAAAAGAGTTAAAATGTTTGGCTGCAGCTTGACTTTCATGGTTTAAAATGATAAAATTTTGTCGATTGAAGTCGCCGGAAACAGGCGATTTTAACAAATAGCTTTCGTGAGGATTTACCGGGTGCCTGCCTGGTCCGGCCGGGGAAAAGATGCGGCTTTGACCGGATGAGAGGCTGGCAGCCGGATAAAAATCGCAAGTGCATCAAAGGAGGAAAACAAGCAAATGGAACTTATCAAACTGATCGGCGTCGTGATCGTGATCGCGGGCTTTGCGCTGAAGCTGGATTCGATCCTGATCATCTTCCTGGCAGCGGTGTCCACCGCGCTGGTGAGCGGTCTGGGTGTGGGCGGCCTGCTGGAGCAGCTGGGCGTCAACTTCGTGGCCAACCGCTCTATGGCTATTTTCATTATGATCCTGCTCATCACCGGTGTGCTGGAGCGCAACGGTCTGCGGGAAGCGGCGGCTGACCTGATGCGGAAGGTAAAGAGTGCCACCGCAGGCAAGCTGGTCTGCGCCTACGGTGTGCTGCGCGGCTTCTTCGGTGCCTTCAACGTGGGCTTCGGCGGTGTTGCCGGCTTTGTGCGCCCTGTGCTGCTGCCCATGGCCGAGGGTGCCATCAAGAACCATGGCCACGAGCCTGACGAAAAGCACATGGAAGATGTGAAGGGCATGGCCTCCGCCATGGAGAACATTGCCTGGTTCTTCTGTCAGGTGCTGTTCGTGGGCGGCTCCGGCGGCATTCTGGTGCAAACCACCCTGCAGTCTCTGGGCTATGAGGTCGAGCTGGTGGATCTGGCTGTGACCGAACTGCCCATTGCCATCATCGCTATCGTTCTGTCGAGTGTGCTGTTTATCCTGAAGGATAAGAAGCTGGTCAAAAAGTACTACGGCGATCAGAACGGCAAGGCGAAGAAGTAAACAGGGAGGACGAGAAGCATGATTGATATGAAATTTTTGCAGGTCCCCGCAGAGTTCAACAGCGTGATGCTGAACGTGGTCTGGATCATCGTGGGCCTGATTGCATTTTACGCAGGCATTAAGAATCTGCTGGATAAGGAAAATCCCTCCCGCATCGGCACCGCCATCTTCTGGTGCTCTTTCGGGGTGGTAACCGCACTGGGCAGCTGGCTGCCCTCCAAGGTCTCCGGCGCGCTGGTCATCGTGATGTGCATGCCCGCCATCTTCAAGAAGGTGAAAGTGGGCCGGGTAAATGCCCCCACGAAGGAATACACCAAGGTTCAGTACAGCAAGATCGGCATGAAGATCTTCGTGCCCGCTCTGACCGTTGCGGTAATGTCGCTGTTCTTTGCGCTGTTCTCCAACGTGAGCTCCATGGTGGGCATCACCATCGGCGTGGCCATCTCTATGGTGCTGCTGATGGTTTACTCCAAGGACAACAAGCCCAAGGTTTTCCTGGATGACTCCGAGCGCTTTTTGTCCCTGATGGGGCCCCTGTGCATGCTGCCTCAGCTGCTGGGCTGCCTGGGCGGTGTGTTCACCGCTGCCGGCGTAGGCGATGTGGTGGCTGGTCTGGTGGGCAACGTGGTGCCCGAGGGCAACGTGAACCTGGGCATCGTGGTCTACGCCATCGGCATGATGCTGTTCACCATGATCATGGGCAATGCCTACGCGGCCATCACCGTGATGACCGTGGGTATCGGCGGTCCCTTCGTGCTGGCCTACGGCGCGAACCCGGTGGTCATTGGTATGCTGGCCCTGACCTGCGGCTTCTGCGGCACTCTGTGCACCCCCATGGCTGCTAACTTCAACATCGTTCCCGTGGCTATTCTGGATATGAAGGACCGCTGGGGCGTCATCAAGAATCAGGTGCTGGTGGCCATCATCATGATTACCATCCAGATCTGCTTCATGATCGCTTTCAAGTAATCACATAAAAACGGAAGCCTGGCGGGGAGAGCGCGGTCTTTCCCCGCCGGGCTTTACGGTTCTTTTTCACAAAACACCATCGCAAAGGAATGTTCTTATCATGCGCAAAATGGAACGGGGCGCCTCCATTATCATTCATAAGTGGGTTCGGCTCAAGCCCTGGGACCGGCTGCTCATTGTGACCAGCAAGGAATATGAGCAGGAGGCCAAGGCGCTGCGCCGTCAGGCTTCCTCGGTTACCCGGTCGGTGTCGGTGCTGCTGGTGGAAAACAAGGGCATGCACGTGGGCATGTTCTTTGATGACAACGAGGAGATCTTCGACCCCTACACCACCATCGTTGCCGCCACCGAGTATTCCCTGGTCACCACCAAGGCGGCCAAACGGGCCATCCGTCGGCACAAGAAGTTCTTGTCGCTGCCCCTTTCCACCAACGACGGCCGCTCCATGCTGCGCTATGACTTTTTGATGATGGACACCAAGAAGAGCCGCATGCTCTCTAAGGTCATCATGAAATATCTGAAAAGCTCCAGCCGCATCCGAATCACCACCCCGGCGGGTACCGACCTGACGGTGGAAAAGCGGGGCAGAGAGCCGGGCTTTTTCAATGGCGTTCTGAAGGACAGCAAGGACTATTCCTCCGCCAGCATCGAGGTGTATGTGCCCATTGAGGAGACCCGCACCAATGGGGTTATGGTGGTGGATGGTTCGCTGGGTTACATCGGCCGGGCCGAAGACCCGGTGCGGGTTCGGTTTGAGGCCGGGCGGATCGTGGAGATCGAGGACAACCCAACAGGAAACCGACTCAAGGCCTACATGGACCAGTATCAGGACCCGCGCATCTATATTGCGGGCGAGTTGGGCATTGGCCTGAATTCTCTTTCCAAATGCGAGGGAAACTGTTATATTGAAGATGAATCCGCCTACGGTACCTTCCACATTGGCCTGGGGCGGAACATCGCGCTGGGCGGCATCCAGAACGCCAAGGGCCACTTTGACCTGGTGGCCCACAGCCCCAGCATCTACACCGACAACCGGCAGATCATGCAGGAAGGCAAGATCATCGTGCCGGAACCCGATTTTATCTATTGAGCAAAGGAGTGCTGTACAAATGAAAGTACTGGTAACTGGTTTCGATCCCTTCGGCGGTGAGGCCGTAAACCCCGCGTTCGAGGCCGTGAAGCTGCTGCCCGACCAGATCGCCGGGGCACAGATCATCAAGCTGGAGATCCCCACCGTGTTCACCCGGAGCGCCAAGGTGGTGGAGCAGGCCATGGAGGAGCATAAGCCCGACATCGTGATCAATGTGGGCCAGGCCGGCGGCCGGTCCTGCATGACCGTGGAGAAGGTGGCCATCAACCTGGCTGAGGCCCGCATCCCGGACAACGACGGCGAGCAGCCCTTCGACGAGCCCCTGCGGGCGGACGGCGAGACCGCTTACTTCGCCACTGTGCCGGTGAAGGCCATGGTGGAGAACATGCGCAAGAACGGTGTTCCCGCTCACATCTCCTACACCGCGGGCACCTACGTGTGCAACAGCATCATGTACAATGTGCTGTATCTGGCGGCAAAGAAGCTCCCGGGCGTGCGCGCGGGCTTCATCCATGTGCCCTACGAGAACGGCCAGGTGGTGGGCAAGCCCAACGGCACCCCCTTCATGCCTCTGAATCTGATCGCCAAGGGCCTGGAATATGGCATTGAGGCGGCGGTGCAGAACACCGAGGACGCCAAGGTCACCATGGGCGAGACCCACTGATTTGAGCATACAAAATGCCCCCGAAGCGGTCAGCTTCGGGGGCATTTTTATGTTGCTTCGATTCAGCTTTCCTCCGGCAGGCCGGTTTCCAGCGCGTTGTTGGTGCGGCCGGGGAAGGGATAGGTGTGGGCTTCACCGGCCACCAGGCTTTCAAAGCCGTAGTAGCGGGCCATGTCCGAGCAGATCCAGTCCTCCGGGGAGGTGCGCAGATCCGGCAGGCCGTAGCCCGCACACCAGCGGGTGTAGCACTCGATGGAATAGCTCACCACCTGAGTCTGTCCCTGATCCTTCAGGCTCACAAACTCAGCTGCCCGGGTGCGGTACATCATCCAGAAGCTGGCGATGTCGTAGCCCGCCCACACAAGCTGGAAGCAGGCCACCAGAGCAAGGGCAGCGGCAGCACCGCCCAGCACGCTGTGCAGGCGGCTGCGGTCCAGCCCGGCCAGAGCGGCGGCACAGGCCGCGGTGAGAAAAACAAATACTCCATGGGTGGAGCGCTCGTAATAAACCGGGGAAAGCCCCATGGCGAAGTTGGCACCAAGCCCTGCAGCAAACAGGGCCAGCGGCAGGAACAGTGCCTGCGGTGCGGGCTTTTGCAGCCACAGCAGCCAGAAGAGCACCGCGAAGATCACAAGAAGCGGCAGACCGTAGTCCCACAGCATGTTCAATGCGATGAGAAAACGGGTGGCCAGAATGGTCACCGGGCCCCGGGGATCGGGGGCGGCATCCTGTCGCTGGTAGTTGCCCGGCGCCAGAATCAGCAGGGCAAAGCCGAAAAGCCCGCCCGCAAGGCCGGTGAACATCCACAGAGGGGCTTTCTTCTCCCGGAACAGCTGCCAGCAAAGCGCCAGTACCATCAGCACCAGAAGTCCGGCACTGGTGTTCTCGCTGCTCCAGCCGCCCACCAGTCCGGCCAGAAAACACACCGGAGCCAGCCATCGGCGGGAGGTCAGCGGCCGGTGCAGCTGCAAAGCGAACGGCAGAGCCGCCGCCAGACAGAAAAAGCTGGCCCACAGGTAGTTGAAGGAGCCGCACATCCACAGATTGGTCTGGCCGAACACCGGCGAGACCATCCAGAAGCTGAGGAAGATGAACAGCAGCAGCTGGGGATCGGCAGGGACCCGGCGGCCCTTGGCGGCCAGATAGACCACCAGTGCAAGCCCCACATAAACCAGCGTGTTGCACACGTTGAACAACAGCTTGGGCTGGATGGTGAACCACTGGTCCAGACTCTTGATGAGGAACCGTCCGCTCCAGGTCATATAGTGGTAGGTCTGGCTCTGCAGCACATCCCACAGACCGGTGAGCCGCTCGCCGGTGCGGTAGCTGAAGGCAAAGGTGAAGTCGTCCGCCACAAAGGGGGTGAGGCAGTTGAACAGCAGCATGACCACTGCTGCGGCAGCCGCCAGCAGCCAGAAAAGCCGACGGTTCAGCCGGGCATTGGATTCGATCGGCTTCATAGCGCCTCCTTTACTCCAGAGCATAGCTCAGCTCGGTTTCCACCGTGTTGGAAAAATCATCATAACCGGGGAAGGGGTAGTAGTGCTGCTCGGTGACCACAAGAGAATCCGCGCCAAGATGCAGCGCCATGTTCACATTCACCCAGTTGTCCTTGTCCAACCGCAGGTCCGGCTGGCCGTATGCACCGCAGAAGCGGGTGTAGGGATAGATGGCGTAGGTTTCAATGTCCCGCTCACCCTCGGCCACCTGGGTCAGGATGATCTCCTCACGCACCTGACGCATGATGGAGTAGTTCAGAATGTCGTAACCGCCCTCCACGAGGTCGAAGCAGAGCAGAACGCACAGACCTCCGGCCAGCAGCCCCTGGGGCAGTTTGCCCAGAGCGGGCTGGTGCTGGGCCAGACCGGTGAGCGCGCTGCCGATGGCAATGACCCAGAAGGCAAGCACCGCATAGAAGGAGCGCACATAATACACCGGCGAAAGGATCAGAGCATAGTTGGCGGCCAGACCCATCACGAACCAGAATGCGGGCAGCAGCGCAGCCCGCAGAGAGGGACGGCACAAAAGCAGGCAGAAATAAACGGCAGCAAACAGGATGGCCAGTACCAGGCCGTACAGCCGCAGGGTGTGGGTGGCGTTCATCACCCGGGTGAGCAGTACGGTGAGGAAACCGCGGGAATCCTCACCGGCCCGGTCCATTCGGACCCACTGGCCGGGAGCGCACATCAGCAGCAGAAAGCCGGCCAGGCAGCCTGCGGCGCCGGTCAGCTGCCACAGAGGTGTGCGGCCCACCAGCAGGCGGGAGAGCACACAGAGCACCAGGCAGGCCAGCAGCACCGCACCGCTGGTGTTTTCGTTGCCCCATCCGGCGGCAACGCCTGCAAAAAACATGCCCACGGCAGCGCCCTTGCCCCAGTTGAGGTCCCGGTCCAGCTGCAGCCGGTAGGGCAGAAGGAAGACCAGGCCCAGCATCAGAGGCCACAGGTAAACGCAGGCGCCGCACATCCACAGGTTGACCGCGCCGAATGCCGGGTTAAAGTGGAAGAACAGCCCCAGCACCACCAGCAGGAAGGCGGGATGAATCGCCTTTTGGCCGGCAGCCAGCTTGGCGCACAGCCAGACGGTGAAGGTGAACGCGGCGGCATTGGCCAGATTGAAGACCCATTTGCCCAGCCACAGAAAGAGCTGGTTCAGGCCGATGGCAATGGTCCGTCCGCCCCACTGCATATAGTGGTAATACTGAGAGACAACGATGTCCCAGAAGGTTTCCACCGGCTCATGGGTGGGGAACTTCAACAGATAGGAGTAATCGTCGGAAATCAGGGGAGTGAGCCAGTTGAACACCAGCATCACCAGAAAAACAGCCGCAAGAATCAGTCCCACAGGATGCAGAAATGCCCGGGGAGAAAATGAATGAGTTCGACGCAAAAGATCGGTTCCTCCTTATTCAATGGTAGGCAGCGGACAGATGAAGTGTATCCGGAGCACAATCAGCCCACGCTGATCTTGCCCTCGGGCAGAATGTCGAACTTGCCCTGCTCCCGGCGCTGGCTGGCCAGACTGATCGCCAGAGAAACCGGGCCCACACGGCCGATGAACATGGTGACCATGGTGATGATCAGAGCAGGTGCGTGCATCTCGCCAGTCACGCCCACCGAGCAGCCCACCGTGCCGAAGGCACTGACCACCTCATACAGGCAGTCCAGCGGGCTGATGAGCTCGCCGCAGTTGAAGAAGACGATCAGGGTGACCAGGATCACCACGCCCAGGCTCAGCATGGAGATGCTCAGCGCCTGGTAGACGGTTTTCTTGTCGATGCGGCGGCGGAAGATCTGGGCGTCTTCCCGGCCGGTGACCACGCTGGCCACAGTGACCAGAATGACGCTGAAGGTGGTTACCTTGATACCACCGCCGGTACCGCCGGGCGCGGCACCGATGAACATGAGCACACAGAGCATGCACTTGGTGATGGAGCTCATGGAAGCAAGGTCAATGGTGTTGAAGCCCGCGGTTCGTGCACTGATGGACTGGAACAGGCTGTTTACCACCTTGTCCCCGGCGGACATGCCGCCTAAAGTGGCGGGATTGTTCCATTCCAGGAAGGCAAAGCCCACGGTGCCGCCCACGATCAGCAGGATGGTGCAGAACAGCACCACTTTGGTGTGAATGGAGATGTGGTGCGTTTTGCGCCATTGGCCCAGGTCGTGCCAGACCAGAAAGCCCAGACCGCCCGCCACGATCAGGAACATGATGATGCCCTGCACATACCAGTTGGAGGCGTAGCCCATCAGGCTCACATAGCTCTGAGTGCGGCCCAGAACATCAAATCCTGCATTGCAGAAAGCAGAGATGGACAAAAAGATCGAGATGAAAATGCCCTCAGCACCGTATTCCGGAACAAAGACCGGCAGCAGCAGCACAAAGCCCAGACCCTCGAAGAAGGCGGCAAGCTTCATGACTACCAAAAGCAGGCCGCGGGCCTCCGCCACATTGGAGGTGCCGATGGATTCGCTGGCCAGCTTCATGGAGCGGAAGCCGACCCGGCGGCGGAGGGCCAGCGTGAAGAAGCTGGCCAGTGTGACAAGGCTCAGGCCGCCGATCTGAATCAGGCAGATCACGACCGTCTGGCCGAACAGGGTGAAGCCCTGGTAGGTGTCCAGCACCACCAGACCGGTCACACAGGTGGCGCTTGTGGCCGTGAAAAAGGCCTGCACCGGAGTGATGCCGTTGCGGGTGGCAAAGGGCAGCATGAGCAGCAGTGCGCCGGTCACGATCACCACAAGAAAGCTGGAAACGATCAGCCGTGTAGGGGAGAGACTCTCCAGTCGGCGGCGTTTTTTCGGGGGCGGAGCGGTCCGGCTGATCAACCGGCCCAGCTGCGATGTCTGAAAGGAACTGGAATCCTGTTCCACGGTCGTTTTCCTCCTTGCATACACCCGGCACCACTGTCAAGGCGCACGAATGCAATTCTACTATATTCTTATAATATACACGTTTGTAAAAGGTATTTCAACTTGATTTTGCATGCTCTGACTGATATAATATTACAATATGTACTGAGTGGGCCGAATACGAGTCACCGACTGATTCGGAATGCCGCGCAAAATTCTATGCCTCCGTAGTTAAATGGATATAACAAACCCCTCCTAAGCGGCAGTTCGTTCGAATCCTGTTGAGCCTGAAAATTGAATATTTGTTGTATAAGCCCCCGTACCTCACCGGGATAGAGGGTCCGCCTCCTAAGCGGAATGTAGTGAGTTCGAGTCTCGCCGGGGGTGCCAAAACAACCGCTGTAAGCCGTTTTTCGCTGGTTTACAGCGGTTTTTGTTTTAAGCAAAAAGCGTATAGCAAAGGGAGAGTTGCCATTCAATTTTGTTGTATGCTTGCTAATTGGATTTGAACGGTTTACAAACTCTTGCTAAGAAAAATCGCGTCCCTGCTAATTCGATTTTTCGGACTCATTTGCTGCCGGGTGTTGCCGAGAGCAGCGCCGCCAGAGTATTTGCCAGTTCCGGCGACTTGCGAAGCTGTTCCACCAAGGCCTCCAAATCCAATGCGGCGGGCGCCGGTTCCTTTTCTTCCTCTGGGGGACGAACCGAACGCAAGTCGGGATTTGCGTAGAAGGCACTCTCAAACTTCTGGGCGTTGATCTTGCGGTCCTCGTCCAGAATATGAGCATACACGCTGGTAATCATGTCAATCTCTGCGTGTCCTGTATCGCCCTGAGTGGCCTTTAGATCGCCGTGGTTGAGCTTCAGCTTGTAGGTCGTACTGGAATGTCGTAGGGAATGAAAAACGACTCTGGGCAATCCAGCTTTCTCCCGCAGCTTTTCAAATTCCTTCAGGATGATACGGTCCTCGCAAGGCCGACCATTGGGCAGCGCCACCACCAAATCATAGTCCTGATACTCGTCGCCGAGAAATCCCCGAAGTTCATCCTGGGAGGCTTTCCATTCTCGCAAAATGTAAGCTAGGGTCTTGGGTAGCCACACCTTGCGGATACTGGAATCGGTCTTTGGCTTTTTCAAGATGACTCTTGTGCTGGTGTTGGGAAATAAAGGCGTGAACACATGGTAGATGTCCCTTTGCCCCAACATCTCAATGGCCCGCTTGGAGGCCCGCGTCAGTTCCTTGTCGATGTAAACATAGGCATTGTCGGCAGCAATTTCTTCATCGGAGATGTGGACGTTGCTCCAGGTCAGCCCCAGAATTTCCCCCATACGCAATGAACAGGCAAAAGAGAGGTTCATAGCCACATAGAGCTTGCTGTCCGTACACTGATCCAAGGCGGTGCGAATCATTCCCGCATCCCAAATGTCCCGCTTTTTATATTCGCTCTTTGGTAGGATAACATTGTCAAAAGGATTTTTGGCAATCAGCTCCCAGCGGACGGCTTGCTTAAAAGCACAACGCAGAAGTTTGATGATTTTCTCAATCGTTTGGTTCGTTACATATTGCGTTTTTGCTTTGTGCATCTTCGTGGAAACAGCCGGAGTTTTCTGCAAAGTCTGGATGTACTTGTCCACGACTCGCGGCGTGACCTCCTGGACCTTCAAATCTCCAATAATGGGGTTGATGTAGTTGGAGATCAGCGAGTTTTGGCTGTCGTACATGGATACGCCCCACCGCTTTTCACCATAAAGCGAAACAAAGTCTAAAAGGAACTCTGCAATGGTCTGATCGGTGGGCGGGAGAAAAGTTCTCGTGAACTGTTGGTTCTCCACCTCCGCCTTACGCTTCAATGCGTCTTGGTAGGAAGTGCGGGTCTCCCATTTTTGCCGGGTCTCACCATTCTCGTCCGTATAGTTGTAGACGATAGAATAGTTCTTTTTGCGTTTGATGATAGATGCCATAGCGATACTTCCTTTCTTCTGTCACATATCGAGTGACTCCAGCCACTCGTCAAATGACCGCTTGGAAATCCGTATAGCGTTACCAATTCGTACGATTTTAAAGTGCCCTTCCTTCACGAGAAGATAAGCGGAAGTACGACCAATGCCCAGGATATGAGCAATGTCCTCAACCGTATAAGTCCTTCGTTCTGGAGGCTCCTTCTTCGTACCGTTCCATGTTTGTGACATGGTTGCCCCCTTTCTAATCAGAAACGGCACGTAAAAAGGTGTTCATTCATAACTTCCACCCTCATTGTACCGCGCCATTTCGGGTTTGTCTGCTGCTAATGAAAAGTTTACGAATTATCCGTAAACAGAAAATCAGAAGATTTATCTGAAAATTAAAGAGGCAAAAAACGGATGGCTGCTGGCTACAGCTCCACGGGAATCTCACCCCGGCCCATACTAATGGGTGCGCCGCGCAATGCTTTGAGGGCGTTCAACGCGGGAGTCTCATTATCCTGTCTGTGCATCCTCGCCCACAGGCTGCCACACCTGTTTCGCGGCCTGGTTTTGTCGCTCGCCTGTTTGGTAGGGGTCCCGTCCTGCGGACTTGCAACAGGGTCATGGCGCACCGGCCGACCAGCTCCACACAGACAGATCGTATCCGTCTGCCTTATGCTGCCCGAAGGCTTTCTTTGTCAAGGTGGGGTCAGTCCCCGGCATCGGCAAAGGTGGAAAGGGTAAGTCGCTTGCCTTCTGCCAGGGCTGAAAGGATCAGGTGCGCATCACGGCCCGAATCAGTCGGATTTCCAGACAGCGTTTCATGTGGGTATCCACGCACACATGAGGGGTTCCGTCCTTGTCATAAAGGGTACGGGTACACAGGCGGCTCATATAGTCGTCGTAGTACCGCAGCACTTGCTCCATGGCTTCGCTGTCACCGCCGGAGGCCGCGTGGATCACCCAAACGGGCGGCAGGTCCTTTCCCTTGTGGATGGGCTCTGTCATCTTCCTCAGCCTCCTTTCGGCATCAGCGCCGACAATGCTTCGCGCAGCTCCTGCAGCGCCCTCGTCCGGTGCCGCTGAACGGCGCTCCGGGACATCCCAACGAGATTGCCGATCTCACCGTCTGCCAGGTCCAGGGTGCAGTGCAAAATCAAAATGCTCTGCTCTGTATGCGGCAAAGCGGCAAAAGCCTCGGCTACAAGCTCGTCGTCAATATGTAGATCGTAGCCGTGCGACGAGAACACAATGCTGTCGCTGGGGTAACGATCCATGACGCAGAGCTTGTCCAGTTCCGCCTGGGACAAGTCGCTAAAGAAGGCTTCACGCTCTCTTTGGCGTTTCATGTTCCGCAGGTAGGCTCTGGCCTCGTTTCGCAATACCTTCTTACAAAAAGCATCGAACCGGCATTGCTCGCCATAGTCGCGGGGGTTAGATTCCATCAGTTTCACCCCCTTTCCGTGGGGGGATCAGGTGGTTCTCTCCCTTTCCGCTACTACCAATCCTGCGAGAGCGTGTTCTGCCCGCTAAACGCCTCCTTTTTGAAGAAAATTTGAGGAAAGCAATGGCCCGCCATCCTAACCGCAGGAAACGACAAAAAGCGCCCGGCAGGTCACAGACCCACCGGGCGCAATAGCAAGTGATATGCTGATTGTTTACATGGTATAGTTCATACTCATGGCCGAACATCTCCGCCGACTGGAACGAGCTTTTTTTGAGCGGCTAACTCTTGTCAGATCAGGCGGTGACAGCATCCGGCGCATCATGGCGGCATCCTCCTTTTATGCCGCCGTGTGAGCTGTCTGGGCAAAGAAAAACGGCGGCTCGAATCGAACCGCCGTGAATCAAGTGCTTTTTTGCGCACAGAAAGCCGTCTGCCCCGCGGCGGTTTTTTTCTTTTCTGCCGCCGGGCAGATCATAGAGGATATAAAAACAGAGCCGATAACCTATGAGGTTTTTCCTCAGTGTTATCGGCTCTGCGTCTTAGCGTCTGGCTCTTGGATGATGGATAGATTCAGTTGTCTTACTGCAATCAAGGTTTCATGTTTGCACTTGGGGCAATACAGCGGGAAGTTTTCCAGGACTGTATCATGGCGGATCTTTAATCGCGTTTTACTACCGCAGACAGGACATAATATCCACTCAATATGACTCATATTCCTATTCTCCGCAGTCAGCAATTCGATATTCTTTTATTTGACCAGAATAAGAATGTACTTTGTCCATAAGCGGACCTTTTGCCCCCATCGTAAATGCAATGTCGCTACTTTTGATAGCCATGAGAATATCCCCACAGGAAAGATTCAAATATCGCATCGTGTTTTCAGGCAACCTCACAACACCGTCTTGAGAAATATACAGCCAAGCATAGCCCCGTCCTTTATAGCGAACGAATTCTCCTTCATCAAGCGTGTACTGCGACAATGCGGGACAATCAGCTAATATATGCTTCAGTTTTGATTGCTCAAGTAATTGTTTGCTGGTAACACAAAATCCGCCCGTGATTTTGCTCCCCGTGAAAATAATAATGCGTCCTTCTTGTTGAACAGGATATTGCAAAAGGGTCTCGGCAGGAAAAAGGATCTCGTTTCTATTGCTGATAGCCGAGAGTCCGAATACATATTTTCCACCCTTGTTCAGTTGCGGCATTTTACTCCCCCCTTGTGTTTTGATTTTATTTATGGTATAATAATACAATATTATAGTACTATATATATAGAGTACCGCATCTTACAACGAATGTCAAGGGGTATACACTATGCTCTCGAAATCTGCCACCATGTTATTGGGCTTAATCAATCAAAGGCCACTTAATCCTTATGAAATTACTAAACAGTTACAAATCATGAATGTTCATCGCTGGTACAACATTGCAAACTCGACAGTCTATGCCACACTTAAGGTTTTAGAGAAAAAAGAATATATTTGTGGCAACATTGAAAAGGGCGGAAATATGCCCGATAAGACGGTCTATTCACTTACTGATAAAGGAAAACAAGAATTTTTAAAAACATTGAGGCAATCCATTTTGTCTTTCGACTATGACACTAATATTTTTTCAATTGCCGCATTTTTTATCGATGCATTAGATGATCCACAAAGTCTACTTTCACAGCGTTTGATGCTATTAAATAATTATCTTAAAGGAATTGATCTGCAGATAGCAACTATAAAAGGTGACATTCCTTCCATTGCAGAGGCTAATATTGAACGAGCTAAATTTATTGTTGAAGCAGAAATTGCGGGTACTGAAAGTTTGATCCGGGCAGTATCACAGTGACTACTAAAACCTACTTGGTGTCTGGAACATGAGATGTATCAGACAATTATGAATTATAAAATGTAGTTAGAGCGCATATAGCAACATTCCACGAGCAAAGTATGAAATATACAATGTAAGTGGGTGATGTTATATGGCGAATATTGAAGATTGCCCCGGTTTTGAAACTTTCGGTGCCGATGTAAAAGCCGCACGGAGCGCAAAGCATCTGTCGCGCAAGACATTGGCGGAGATTGTCAACATCGACTCCCGGTATCTCGCAAATATCGAGAACGAGGGTACGATTCCCGCTCTGCCGGTTATCATACAGCTTATCAAAGTGTGTGGACTTCCCGTGGAACGATACTTTAATCCAGAGGTCATGCGGGAGGAAAGCGCACAACGGCAGCGTGTCAGCCACAAACTGAAACTTTGCCCGGAGCACTATTTACCAGTCATTGAGGGCGCAATCGACGGGGCGCTGAAAATTGAACAATCAGCGAAAGAAACGGGGGATGTGTGAAAGCATCCTCTGTTTTCGTTTCTCCAGGGCGGCTCTGCCGCCCTTTTCTTTTTTGAAAAATCCGGGATTTTGTGGGCAGATGAAGATGTTCCCGGCATTGTATTTACGGGGGAAGGAGCGTAGAGCAAGCACAGCAAGTGAGTACCCACTTGCGATTTTTGGTTTTAGGGAACCCTTCCCCTAAAACCGAAAAATGCTTGTTGGGAACATCCCAAACCCTGATACGAAAAGAGGCGAGATACTACGATGGCAAACAGGAAACGGAATATCCAGGTGAAGTTCTATGTGACCGCCGAGGAAAAGGAACTGATGGAACGGAAGATGGCCCAGCTCCAGACAAAGCGGATCGGCGCCTACCTGCGGAAGATGGCGATTGACGGATATATCATCTATGTGGACACTAGGGACATCAAGGAGATGAACCAGCTCCTGTCCGCCATTGGCCGGAACATCAATCAGATCGCCAAGCGAGTCAACGCCGGTGGCCCCACCTATCAGGCCGACATGGAGGAAATCCGGGAAAGGCTGGATCAGATATGGCAGTTACAAAGACGCATCCTATTAAGTCAACGCTGAAAGCGGCCATTGACTATATCTGCAACCCTGACAAGACGGACGGAAAGCTGCTGGTGTCCTCCTTTGGCTGCGCCGCCGAGACCGCCGACATTGAATTTGAATGGACACGCCGCCATTCCATCGACAAAGGCACACACCTAGGCCGCCACCTGATCCAAGCCTTTGAGCCTGGGGAGGTCTCCGCCGAGGAAGCCCATGAGATCGGGATGCAGTTGGCAAAAGAAATATTGGGTGGCAAGTACGAGTTTGTACTTACCACCCATATCGACAAGGGGCATATTCATAATCATCTGATCTTCAATGCGGTCAGTTTCACCGACCACAAGCACTACCATTCCAACAAGCGCAGCTACCATGAGATACGCCGAGCCAGCGACCGGCTCTGCAAAGAACACGGCTTGTCCGTCATCGTCCCCGGCCAGGATAAGGGCAAGAGCTACATTGAGCATCAGGCCGCACAGAACGGCACCAGCTACAAGGCAAAGCTGAAAGCCGCCATCGACCGGCTGATCCCCGTTTCCTCCAGCCTGGAAGATTTGCTTGCCAGGTTGCAACGGGAAGGGTACGAAATCAAGCGGGGAAAGTATATCTCCGCTAGGGCACCGGACCAGGAGCGGTTTACCCGACTCAAAACTCTGGGTGCCGATTACACGGAAGAAGCCGTTGTCTCCCGGATCGCCGGAGGGCCCCGCCCCTCCAGGCAGCCCCGGCAGCGCAGCGGGAAGGTCAGTCTGCTCATTGACATTCAGAACAACATCAAGGCCCAGCAGAGCGCCGGATACCAGCGGTGGGCGACTATTGAGAATCTGAAACGGGCGGCCACCACCATGAATTTTCTCACCGAACATGGCATCAACACCTATGAGGAATTAGTGGAACGGTGCGACGCCGTTGCCGCTGCCTCCATCCATACTAGGGAGAGCCTACGGGATACGGAGCAGCGGATCGCCGACGTTGCCCTCCTGGGAAAGCAGATCGACACCTACCGCAAACTGAAGCCCGTCTATG
This sequence comes from Allofournierella sp., assembly GCF_017889395.1. Taxonomy (NCBI): domain Bacteria; kingdom Bacillati; phylum Bacillota; class Clostridia; order Eubacteriales; family Oscillospiraceae; genus Allofournierella; species Allofournierella sp. The sequence goes on from NZ_JAGHKE010000040.1 coordinate 17,778, forward strand.
ACCGCTATAAGGCGTCAAAGGACAAGGAAAAGTTCCTGCGTGGTTTTGAGAGCGAAATCATCTTGTTTGAGGCGGCAGCCAGGGAAATCAAAAAGGCCGGACTCACCAAACTTCCTTCCGCCGAAAAGTTGAAAGCGGAACTAAATGAGCTCACTGCTCGCAAGACCGCCCTGCAAGCAGAACTTCGGAAGATACAGCGGGAGGAAAAGAAATATGACACGCTTCGGAAGAATGTAGATACTATACTAAAAAATTCTATTCCACAAAAAGATATAATCGAACAGGAACTTTTGTAAGAAGAAAGCGAAATGATTCCACACTCAACACAAATTCTTCATATCTAATTCAAGGGGCTTTTATTCTGATTCTTCTGCAGAAACTGAGTCCGCAAGGCGTTTGAATGCTTTATCTAAAATTTCTAGTTTATGATATTTTTGAGCATCCAACCCATCAATAATTTGAATAAGCTCATGGCTGTTAAGGGTAATGGCCATAATTATTTGGCTTTTTGACCCAATTTCTGTTGCGGAAAGAATAAAACTATTCATATCCTCTGAAACAATACTTTGCTGAGCCGGTTCATCAAAAATAATAATTCCTGGATGATTGCCCTCTTTTTCAATTGAAACTTGCAGTAGAGCTAAGGTAAACGCCCAAATTGTCCTGATCCCATCACTTGCCGAGGAATCGAATTTCATGTCAAACCCGTCAATAGTCGGGAGCAAGGATTCTTCTGATATTTCTATTCCGTCTAGACTTGCCAAACTGCTGTAATGATATCTTTGCAGGTTTTTTATAAAATACGATTTTAATAATTTGATCTTACACGAATCAGATTCGGAAAGACCTTTTTTAGGCAAACGTTTTTTTCGATCCAGATAGCTACTCCAGCGATCCGACAGA
>NZ_JAGHKE010000041.1:0-18288 GCF_017889395.1 Allofournierella sp.
GGTGATGCCCTGCACGATCAGGCCCACCTTCAGGCCCAGCCAGCGGTACAGCTTGCCCATCCACTCGGAGTCGCGGCGGGCCAGGTAATCGTTCACGGTCACCACGTGCACGCCCTTGCCGGCCAGTGCGTTCAGGTAAACGGGCAGGGTGGCCACCAGGGTCTTGCCTTCACCGGTCTGCATCTCGGCGATGCAGGCGCGATGCAGCACGATACCACCGATGATCTGCACGGGGAAGTGCTTCATGCCCAGCACACGCCAGCTGGCCTCACGGCAGACGGCAAAGGCCTCGGGCAGGATATCGTCCAGCGTTTCGCCGTTTGCCAGCCGCTCCTTCAGAGCGGGGGTCATGGCCTGCAGCTCCGCGTCGGTCTTGGCGGCCATCTCGCTCTCCAGCGCGATCACCTTATCGGCGATGGGGCGGATCTTTTTCAGCTCCTTGTCGGAAAAGGAACCGAAGAGCTTGTCTAAAAATGCCAAATCGATCACTCACATTCTTCTCTATATCGTTGATACACAAAAGCGGCCGCACAAAGGGGCGGCGCCGTGCGTGTATAGAAAGCCCATACTACGCTATTCTAATATCATACATCATCCATGGCCCCCTGTCAAAGCGAGGGGGTGGAATATTTGTTAATTTTTTTGTCAGACATTGATTTTATTGCATAAAGTAGTTATACTAACAATAGAATATAGTTTTTGAAACGAGATGAACTCGAGGAGGGGATTGAATGAGCCGGTATTTTGCAAAGGGCCGTGAGCCCATGAGCAGCTACACCCATTTCTGGGGTGCTGTGGGCGGTGTGATCGCCACCTTTCTGCTGGTGGGCCGCAGCCTGTGGCAGGGCTCCAGCGCGCTGGTGCTGGCGGGGGTAGCCCTGTTCGGCCTTTCGCTGGTGGCGCTGTACTCCGCCAGCAGCATCTATCACTACGCACTGTGCGCGGCGGCGCCGCTGCGGCGGCTGCGCAAGCTGGACCACGCCATGATCTATGTGCTCATTGCGGGCAGCTATACGCCCTTCTGTGTGGCCTATATGCCCGCCGGAGAGCGGGAAATTTTCCTGGGCTGTTTATGGGCGGCGGCCTTTCTGGGCATTCTGTTCAAGCTGGTCTGGCTGGACGCACCCCGCTGGATCGGTACCCTGATTTATCTGGCCATGGGCTGGTCCATTCTGGTGGATCTGCCCGCCTTTGCCTCCATGCCCACCGCCTGCCTGGCACTGGTGGCGGCAGGCGGCATCAGCTACTCGGTGGGTGCGGTGATCTACATCGCCAAGCGCCCCAACCTGGGCCCCAACTGGGGGTTCCACGAGCTGTTCCATCTGTTCATTCTGGCAGGAAGCCTGCTCCATTTTCTGGCGGTGTTCCTGTTCGTGGCCTGACGCTTATTTTATAAAGAAAACGCCCTCCAGGCCGGGAGGGCGTTTTTGTTGTTTACAGCTGTTCCAGGCAGGCGGGCAGCTCGTTCAGAGTGCCGATCACCGGCACCCCGGCGGCCTCCAGCCGCGCCCGGCTCTGGTGTCCGGCGGCGCAGAGCACGCAGCCGGTGCCCATGGCCCGGGCCACCTCGAAGTCGTGCAGGGTGTCACCCACCAGCACGGCGCTGGCCGGGTCGATGCCGCTTTCCTTTAAATAGGAAAGGCCGGTCTCTTTTTTGCCCCGGGCGTAGATGTCGCTCTGGCCGAGCAACTCATCAAAGAAGCCAGAAAGCGAACGCTCCTCCACCTGGCGGCGCAGGATGGGCAGCTGGGAGGCGGAAAGGATCACCTGGCGGATGCCGGACTCCTTCGCCCACTCCAGCGCCTCGCGGGCACCGGGGCAGAGCCCGCAGCCCTCGGCGGCGGGCAGATATTGGGCCATGTAAATTTCGGCCAGCTCCTCGTAGGGGTGGCGGCTGAAATCAAAGCCCGCCCGGACATAATAGTCCTGGATGGGAAATCCGAAAATTTCCTTGTAGGCGGCCGCGTCGTATCGCTGGGCGTAGCCGTGCCCGGCCAGCAGATCGTTCAGGCACTGGTTGCACAGGGCCACATCGTCCAGCAGGGTCCCGTTCCAGTCCCAGATCAAAAGACTCGGTTTCATGGCGGCCTCCTTTTTTCGTTTTAAAAGAAACGGCTCATTCGCAGAACAGGCGGCGCAGGCCGGCGTTGCTCTCCATCAGCTTCACCAGGGCCACGCCCAGAATGCCGCAGCTGATTACCTCGCCGATGCCCACGGTCAGGGCATTCCAGGCCGCCAGCGCAGCGGTGCCGGTGACGCCGGGCAGAAAGAAGGTGAGCTCCAGCGCGCCCACGATCACCGCATTGCTCACAATGGGAGGGATCGCGGAGGGAATGGCCAGACCACCCACGCGCATCTTGCGCACCGCGTAGGTTACCAGGCAGGCCACCAGAGTGGCAGCGGTGCCGAACACCACATCCACCAGGGTGGAGCCCAACAGGTTGGCCAAAAAGCAGCCCAGGGTCACAGCCACAATGTACTCCGCACCGAACACTGGCAACAGGCACAGCATCTCGGCCAGGCGAACCTGCACGGCGCCGTAGCTGAAGGGGGCCAGCACCAGGCAGAGCACCACGTAAATTGCGGCCACCATGGCCGCGCGGACAAGACGTTTCGTATTCATGATTACACTCCGGCAGAAAGATTTTATCCGTTTGGCACTGCCAGGTCCAAACGGGTGGGCCCGGGCAAAACCCGGGCGAGCCTAAAATCCTAAGTTGCTCTTGCGCCTTGCGGCGCATACCGGTATTATATCAAATAGTATCGTCAAAGTGCAATAAAAAGCTCCTGAAAATTTTACAGGGATGCGCCGCGTTTTATTTGACGGCGGCATGCAGTGGATTTATAATGAGGGAAGAGAGATACACTCGTGTTTAGATGAAGGAGGTCGCAGCATGGAATCAAAATTCAAGCAGGTCACCCGCAAGGATGTGGCGCGTCTGGCCGGAGTCAGCGAGACGGTGGTCTCTTATGTGATCAACAACAATCGATATGTGGACAAGGAGAAGCGCCGCCGGGTGGAGGAGGCTGTGCGCCAGCTGAACTACCGGCCCAACAGCATCGCCCGGGCCCTGAAGGGTAAGAGCAGCAACCAGATCATCTTCATCGCGGACCAGATCGTCACCGAGCACTTCAGCCTGCTGGTGAACGAGCTGGACCAGTGCGCCTACGGGCTGGGCTACATGGTGTCGCTGTGCTCCAACCGGAACACCGAGCAGTTCGTGAACGAGATCATCGGCCGCCGGCCGGACGGTCTGATCATCAGCTCGGTCAGCTTCCCCCAGGCGTTTATCCAGCGGTTCGTGGATGCCAATATCCCGGTGGTTCTGCTGGAAAACCGGGATTATTCCCAGGTGAAGGGCGCGGGCCGGATCGACAACGGCCTGTACGAGGGCGCGCGGGAGTGCGTGCAGTATCTGGGGGGCTTGGGCCGCAGAGATATCCTGTACATCGACCGCTACAGCGCCCGGGGCAATTTCAGCAATATGGACGATCTGCGCTACCGGGGCTTTGTGCACCAGATGCAGGAGAGCGGCTACTGCGCGGACCCGGTAAGCCGGATCATCACCGGATGCGACAGCCCGGAGCAGCTGGCTGAGCGGGTGCGGGCGTATCTGCGCAGCGGCCGGCCGGTGAACGCCATCTTCGGCCGAAACGACAAGGTGGCCTGCATCGCCATGCAGGCGGCTCAGGCGGAGGGGAAACGCATCCCGCAGGATATCGCGGTCATCGGCTTTGATAACTCCAGCTTGGGCCAGTATGTGGCGCCCCCGCTCACCAGTATGGAGATCCCCCGGGCCGAGATCGCCCGCATCGCGGTGGATATGCTCAAGACCATGATCGAAGAGGGCCAGGTGCCCGAACCGGTGCGGGTGTACACCCGTTTGATCTGCCGGGCCAGCACGGCGGTGGAATAAGTAGGTTCTGGCGGCCCCCGGCGGGCCTGCCATTGCATATAGGAAAACGTTCAACGCAAGAACAGATTAAGAACAAGGAGAAAAGCGATGAAAGGAAATCTGCTGATCGTGCACGGCGGCGCCCCCACCGCCGTGATCAATTCCTCGCTGTATGGCGCGGTGACCGAAGCCAAAAAGCACCCGGATCAGGTGGACAAGGTGTATGGTGCCATCGGCGGCAGCGGCGGTATGCTGCGGGAGCAGTTCTGTGAGCTGAGCGCCGTGCCCGAGGAGGAGCTGCGCCTGCTGCTGCAGACCCCGGCTTCGGCCATCGGTACCAGCCGGGACCCGCTGGAGGCCGAGGACTACGCCAACATGGCCCGCATCTGCAAAAAGCACAACATCAAATATGTGCTGTTCAACGGCGGCAACGGCAGCATGGATGCCTGCGGCAAGCTCTATAAGGCCTGTGTGGCCGAGGGCGTGGACGTGCGGGTGGTGGGCATTCCCAAAACCATCGACAACGACATCGCCGTCACCGATCATGCCCCGGGCTTCGGCTCCGCTGCCCGTTACATCGCGGCCATCACCAGCGAGGTGAGCCAGGATGTGCGCAGCCTGCCCATCCATGTGTGCGTGATCGAGGCCATGGGCCGCAACGCGGGCTGGATCGCCGCCGCCAGCGCCCTTGCCCGCAGCGGCAACGGCGACGGCCCGGACATGATCTACCTGCCCGAGCGCCCCTTCATTGAGGAGGAATTCCTGGAGCGGGTGCAGCAGCTGCACCGCAAAAAGGGCGGCGTGGTCATCGTGACCAGCGAGGGCCTGTGCAATCCGGACGGCTCCTCCATCGTGCCGCCCATCTTCCAGGTGGGCCGCTCGGTCTATTACGGCGACGTGAGCGCCCATCTGGCCAATCTGGTGATCCAGAAGCTGGGCATCAAGGCCCGCAGCGAAAAGCCGGGCATCTGCAACCGGTCCTCCATTGCCTTCCAGTCCAGCGTGGACCGGGAGGAGGCGGTGATCGCCGGTGCCGAGGCCTGCCGTGCCGCCCTGAACGGGGAGAACGGCGTGATGGTGGGCTTCCGCCGTGTGCCCGGCCCGGTCTACAAGTCCGAGACCTTCCTGATCCCGGTGGAGCAGGTGATGCTGCACGAGCGCAAGCTGCCGGATGAGTTCATCAGCGCCGACGGCCGGGATGTGACCCCCGCCTTCGTGGACTGGTGCCGCCCGCTGATCGGCGAGGAGCTGCGCCGTTTCGTCACCTTCAAGCCTCAGCTGTAAGCAAAAGAATTCTGTTTCACGGCGGCCCTGCCCCGGCAATGGGGCAGCGGCCGCCGTGTCGTCGTGTCATTTGGAAAGGAGAGAGCAGGCCATGCTGACCAACAACCTGGACCAGCTGCGCAAAGCCGCCCGGGAGGGCTATGCCATTCCCGCCATCAACACCCAGGGCGGAAACTACGATATCATCCGGGCCTGCTGCAAGGCGGCTCAGGAGCTGGGCAGCCCCATGATCCTGGCCCATTACCCGGGCACCGGGGCCTACTCCGGCCACGACTGGTTCGTGCATACCGCCCAATGGTGCGCCGGGCAGGTGGATGTGCCGGTGTCCATCCATCTGGACCACGGCGACAGCGCGGAGCTCTGTGCCCAGGCGCTGGAGCTGGGCTTCACCAGCCTGATGATCGACGGCTCCCGCCTGCCGGTGGAGGAAAATGCCGCCCTCACCAACCAGGTGCTGGCCATGGCCCGGGATCGGGCGGTGCCGGTGGAGGCGGAGGTGGGCGAGCTGCTCCGGCTGGAAAACGGCGTGGCGCTGGAGAACAGGAACATTGCCCGTCCCGAGCAGGTGCGCCGGTTTCTGCAGCTGTGCCAGCCGGATACTCTGGCCATCGGCATCGGCAATGCCCACGGCTATTACAAGGGCAAACCGGACATCCATCTGGAGGTTCTGGAGCAGGTGCGTGCCTTTACCGATCTTCCGCTGGTGCTGCATGGCTGCACCGGTATGGAGGAGGAGCTGGTCAAAGCGGCCATCCGGCTGGGCGTGGCCAAGATCAACTTCGGTACCGAGATCCGCTGGAAGTATCTGGAAAACTACCGGCGGGCAATGGACGAGCTGGACCACCAGGGCCATTCCTGGAAGGTGAGTCAGTACGCCAGCGACGTCCTGTGCGAGGATGTGAAGCGGATCATCCGGCTGGCAGGCTCGGAGGGAAGGGCCTGAACAACAAGCAAACAAAAAATGCCCCGGCGGCTGCCGGGGCATTTTTGTTGCAATGGAAAAATCAGCGGCGGGGACGGCCCAGGTAGGTGATGGCGATGGTGTCCGGGCCGGTGTTGCTGGCCACCGCGGCGCCCAGCTTGAACACATGCAGGGGACCGTGGCCGAACTCCTTCTTGCACTGCTTGATCAGATCATCCACCGCGGGAATGTCGGTGCAGGCGATCATGTACTCGAAGTCCTCGTCGATGTTGTCCACGCGGCTGCGCACGTACTTGATCAGCGCGCCGGGCACGGCGGCATCGCCGCGCACCTTGGCCTCCACCTTGCTCTTGCCGTCGATCAGGCTGATGATGGGGCGCAGGCCCAGCAGCTCGCCCGCGAAGGCGGCGGCAGCCGAAACACGGCCGCTCTTCTTCATCACCTTCAGGCTGAAGGCGGAAAGCACCACCTCGGCCCGGGCAAAGCGCTCGTTCAGCATGTTCATCACATACTCCAGCTCAGCGCCGTTGCGCAGAAGGCGGGCGGCCTCGCAGACCGGCCAGCCGTAGATGAAGGAATAGGTGTGGCTGTCCACGATATGCACCCGCAGCTCGTGGCCGGGGCGCTCCTCGTTCAGCAGGTCCACGCCCATCACGGCGGCGTCGTGGGTGGCGCTGCCGGTGGAGTTGATGCTCACATACAGCACATCGGTGTAGCCCTCATCCAGATATTTGCAGAACTGGTCGCAGAACTGCATGGCGGTGATGTGGGCGGTGCTGGGGGTGCCCTTGGCGTCCCGCAGCATCTGGTAGTACTGGTCGAAGGTGAAATCCTTGCGCTCCACATAGCTCACGCCGTCCAGCGTGATGGTGAAGGGCAGGATGTCGATGCCGTACTTTTCCTGAAGTTCCACAGGAATGTCACAGGCAGAGTCGGTCAAAACGGCGATCTTACGCATGGTACTCCTCACTTCCATTCGTATTTGGTCAGTTGGCCCTGGCTCTCCAGGTCCGCAAAATCCCATTGGCGAAGCGCTTCGTATACCCCGACGGCCACCGAGTTGGAAAGATTCAGGCAGCGAACACCCTTGCGCATGGGCATCCGCACACAGTGGTCCGGGTTTTCAAACAGCAGCCGCTCCGGCAGGCCGGCATCCTCCCGCCCGAACACCAGATAGCTGCCGTCCGGGTAGGTCACATCGGTGTGACGGTGGCGGCCCTTGCTGGTGAAATAAAAGAAGGGGCCGCTGTTCTTTGCGAAAAAGTCATCCAGATTGTCGTAATAGGTGATGTCCAGCAGGTGCCAGTAATCCAGCCCCGCCCGCTTCAGGTGCTTGTCCGTTACCTCAAAGCCCAGAGGCCGCACCAGATGCAGCCGGGCGCCGGTCACCGCGCAGGTGCGGGCGATGTTGCCGGTGTTCTCCGGGATCTGGGGCTCCACCAGAACAATGTTCAAAACAGGCATGTTCAGTTTCCTCCGCTCAGGCGGCCCAGCAGCGGCTCGAACCATACGCCGAAGGCCGGGTCCGCGGTGGGTGCCGTGTTGTTGATGGCCTCGGCCACGAAGCCGGCGGCAGCATCCGCCGCGGCGGAAAGGGCGTTGCCGCGCAAAAGGCAGCCCACCAGAACGGCGGCGAACAGATCGCCGGTGCCCGGGTAGCTGCGGTCGATGCGCAGACGCTTGACCACAAAGCGGTCCCGTCCGCTGGAGCCGGCACAGGCCAGGTGCTTTGCCAGAGGCAGGCCGGTCACCACTGCACGCTGCACATTGGCGCTCACCTCATCGGCCAGAGCCTGGGCCTGCTCGGGGGTGAACTCCTCGGCGCTGTATTCCCGGCCCAGCAAAAAGCAGGCTTCGGTCAGGTTGGGCAGAATCAGGTCCGCCTGGCGGCACAGCTCACGCATGCCGGGCAGCAGGTCCTGCATGCCGGTGTAAAAGCGTCCGTGATCGGCCAGTACCGGGTCCACCACCTTCAGTGCGCCGGGCCAGTAGGAAAAGGCCTTGAGCACCAGCTGCTGCTCAGCCTCGCTGGCCAGGTAACCGGAATAGATGCAGTCGAACTCCACGCCCAGCTTGCGGTAGTGGTCCAGCGCGGCATCGGCGTAGGAGGCCAGCGGCTGCACCACCGGCTTGCCCAGGCCGCCGGTGTGGGTGGAAAGCAGGGTCGTGGGCAGAAGAACGGGCTGGTGGCCCATCGTGGCCAGTACCGGTGCGGCAACGCTCAGGCTGCACCGCCCCATGCCGGACAGATCATGAATGCACAAAATGGTTTTGGGTGCGTTATGCTTCAAAAAAAGGTCACTCCTTCTGAATAAGAGGGGCCTGCTCCCAGCAGGGCAGGCGACTCTTAACTTATATAGTCTATCACAATTCCCGCCGCAAAGAAAGAGAGAATCCGTAAGAAAACCGTATAGGTCAGGAAAAGCAGGGCAGACTAAACCCTGTAACGCAGGCGCAGGCGCTTGCGGATTTTACCCAGGGAGGAGAACACAAAATGGAAAAGAAAACCATGATGGCAGCCGCGGGCCTGACCGCCGCGACCATGGCAGTAGCGGCCGGGGTGGCCGCGGGGACCAAGGGTAAGAACACCCGCAAGATGAAAAAGATGGCCAAAAAGGTGGCCCGCGGCGCGGAGCGTGCGGTGCTGGACCTGGACAAGATGGTCGGCCGATATTATCATTGAGGCAATCATGCCCCGCCTGTTTTTTTTCACGGCAGGGCATGATTTTTTTATAATTTTGTACTATACTAAACAGTATATTTCTTTTTTGAACCAGCAAACGGGCGGCGGCGTTTTTGCCCTGCCCGGAGGAAGTGAGGGAAAGACCATGAACCAGAACGATACATTGATTTTGGAGGGCGGCGCTCTGCGGGGCGTTTACACCTCCGGTGTGCTGGACGCGCTGATGGAGCTTGGCGTGCGCATCCCCAATGTGGTGGGCGTGAGTGCGGGCTCGCTGAACGCGCTGAGCTATCTGTCCCGCCAGCCGGGCCGCAGCCGGGACATCAACCTGAACTACGTGAACGACCCCCGTTACATGGGGCCGTCCCACCTGCTGAAGACCTTCAGCTTCTTCAACTTCGACTTCGTGTTCGGGCAGCTCAGCCATGAGCTGGTGCCCTTTGACTACGAGACCTTCTATCATTCCGATCAGAGCATGTGGGCGGTGGCCACCGACTGCCGCACCGGCAAGGCTATCTTCTACCACGACAAGGAGATGGGCGAGGAGTTCTTCACCGCCTGCCGGGCCAGCTGCAGCATGCCGCTGCTGTGCAGTATGGTGAAGGTGGGCGAGGACGTCTGCCTGGACGGCGGCATCGCCAGCTGCATCCCCCTGCCGGAGGAGCTGCCCTTCCCGGCGGGCAAGCTGGTGGTGGTGCTCACCCGGCAGAAGGGTTTCCGCAAAAAGGGCCAGGGCCCGGCCATCGACCAGATGTACCGCCGCCGCTACAAGACCCATCCCCAGCTGATGGAGGCCTGCCTGCATCAGGCGGAGGACTATAACCGCCGGGTGCGCCGCATCGAGGAGCTGGAGCAGGAGGGCAAGGTGTTTGTGATCCGGCCCCAGAACCCGGTCACCGTGACCCGCACCGAGCGGGATGTGAACAAGCTGCGGGCGCTGTACCAGCAGGGCTTCGATGAGACCATGGCCCAGGCCGGGGCGCTGCTGGAGTTTCTGGGCATTGAGGCTCCCTCCATGCCGCCGCTGGCTCTGCGCACGCTGGATGCCTCCGGCAGCAGCAACCCGCTGGGTATGCCCCCGGTGGCGGCCCAGGCCGCTGCCGCCGCTTTGACCGCTGCCGATACATATCCGGACCCGGACTGCACCGCCCTGCGGGCAGCTCTGGCGGACCGGTATGAGGTGCTGACCAAGAGCGTGTTTGTGGCCTCCGGTGCGGACGAGGTGATCTGGCGGCTGGCCCGGGCGGTGCAGCCGAAGAAGGCAGTGATCCTGGAGCCGGCCTATGAGGAATACGGTCGGGCGCTGGAGCAGACCGGCTGCGAGCTGGTGCATCTGATGGCAGGCCCCGAGCAGGATTTTGTGCCTGAGGCCGATGCGGTGGAGCAGGCTCTGGAGGGGGCGCAGATGCTGGTGCTGTGCAACCCGGGCAACCCCACCGGTGCGCTTTTGCCCCGCAGCCGACTGATGAATCTGGTGAAGCTGTGTGCCGAGCGGGATGTGCTGTGTGTAGTGGACGAGAGCTTCATTGAGCTTGCCCGGGACGGGCAGGAGCACTCCCTCAAGCAGGACGCGGTATACTGCCCGGGCCTTGTGGTGGTGGACAGCTTCTCCAAGGCCTGGGGCATGCCCGGCCTGCGGGTGGGCTATGCCATCTCCTCCCACGAGGAGCTGGTGCGGCAGATGACCGCCGCCGGTCCCCGCTTCGGGGTGAACGGCCCGGCCCAGGCCGCGGCGCTGGCCGCGCTGCGCCAGCCGGAGCATCTGGAAAAGACCCGGGCTTTGCTGGAAACCGAGCGCCCCTGGCTCACCGAACAGCTGCGGCAGCTGGGCCTCACCGTGCTGGACAGCCGGGTAAATTTTGTGCTGGTGCAGGGCCCGGCGGGCTTTGCGGATACTCTGATCTCCGCGGGTCTGATGGTGCGCAGCTGCGCTGCCTTCCACGGGCTGGACAGCAGCTGGTGCCGTCTGGCGGTGGGTACTAGGGCGGACAATGAGCGCCTGGTGGAAAAGCTGCGGCAGATCTGCACCCGCCAGCCGGAGCCGGTGCCCGCACCGTAAAACGGGAAAAAACTGCCAGCCGGTTTTGGGCAAAAAACGCATTGATTCCCCCGGGGCAGCTGTGCTATACTGAGCAATGCAACAGATGAGTGAAGAAAGCAGCCCCCGGAGGAAAGGAGCGCACCATGCTGACCCAGGAAGATATGCAGGCCCTTGCGGGTTTGATCAATACAGCCGTCACCGCCAGTGAAGAGCGGATGAAGAGCTATATGGAAGATTCCATCAATACAGCCATCGCTGCCAGCGAGGAGCGGATGAAGGGCTATATGGAGGATTCCATCAACACAGCCATCGCTGCCAGCGAAGAGCGGATGAAGAGCTATGTGGATCACTCTATCAACACGGCCGTCACCGCCAGCGAGGAGCGGATGAAGAACCACATGAACGTGGTGGTGGAAAGCCAGGTCATGCCCATGATCCGCCAGGTGGCGGACGGTGTGGTGCAGGCCAACGAGCGGCTGGACCGTCTGGAGAAAAAGGTGGACGATCTGGAGGCCACCGTGGCGGCCCACGAGGTGTGGATCGTGCACAAGGCACAGAACGACTGAACAGAAGCAAAGGGAGCGCGGCGAAGGCTGCGCTCCTTTTTTGCATAAAAAGGCAAGCGCCCCGGGTATTCCAAGATACCCGGGGCGCTTCTTCTGGTTTAAAAACGGAGGGACAGGCAGCTCAGGCCGCCGTCGATCTTGCGGTATTCGGAGGTGTCGCACACGATGGTCTTGTAGCCCAGCTCCTGCACCGCCTTCAGTACGGTGGGGTAGCCTTCGGGCACCAGCACGGTGCCGTTCACCCAGATGCAGTTGGCCGCGTAGGCCTCCTCGGCGGGAATGGTCACCTTGTTGTAACCGGCAAAGGCGGGCTTGTCGCAGAACTCCCCGGCGGTGAGCATGTTGTTGTTTTCCAGGTAGACCACGCCGGTTTTCAGGTGAAGCACCTCGGTGAGGGGGACCTCCACCACCTGGCAGCCGAACTGGCCCAGGATTTCGGCCAGCTGCTGGATGCCCGCCTCGTTGGTGCGGGCGGAGCGGCCCACGTAGAAGGTGTCGCCGCACATCATCACGTCGCCGCCCTCCAGGGTGCCCGGGTCGGTGATGTGGAAGATCTTCTCCTTGGGGTAGAATTGTTCCAGCACCGGCTCGATGGCTGCAATCTCGCCCTTGCGGGTGTCTGCGCCCGGGTTGGTCACGATGGCGCAGTATTTGGTCACAATGGCCGGGTCCTCCACGAAGCAGCTGTCCGGGTAGGCCTCGTCCGGCGGCAGCACGGTCACATCCACGCCGCACTGCTTCAGTGCCTCAATGTAGGCCGCATGCTGGGCCAGTGCCTTTTCATAGTCGGGGGTCCCCAGCTCGGGGTGATCGGTAATGCCGTTCACCATGGCCTTGCAGGGGGTCTTTACGATCACATGCTGAAACATTGCTTCTCACTCCTTGGGCCAGTTCTTCTTGCACTTTGCCTGCACGGTGACGGGCAGGCCGAACAGGTTGATGAATCCGGCGGAATCCTTCTGGTCGTAGATGCCGTCCTCGCCGAAGGTGGCCAGCTCCTCGCTGTACAGACTGTACGGAGAGGTGGTGCCTGCGGGGATGATGTTGCCCTTGTAGAGCTTCAGCTTCACATCGCCGGTCACGGTCTTCTGAGTCTCGGTGACAAAGGCGCTCAGGGCCTCACGCAGGGGGGTGTACCACTGGCCGTCGTATACGATGTCGGCAAACTTCTGGGCCACCAGAGCCTTGTAATGAGAAGTTGCCTTGTCCAGGCAGAGCATCTCCAGCTGAGCGTGGGCGAAGTAGAGGATCTCGCCGCCGGGGGTCTCGTATACGCCGCGGCTCTTCATGCCAACCAGACGGTTCTCCACGATGTCGATGATGCCGATGCCGTTTTCGCCGCCCAGCTTGTTCAGGGTGCGCACGATGTCGCTGCCCTTCATGGCCACGCCGTCCACCGCGGTGGGAATGCCCTTCTCAAAGTGGATGGTCACATAGGTGGGGGTGTCCGGGGCCTGCTCCGGGCTCACACCCAGCTCCAGGAAACCGGGCTTCTGGTACTGGGGCTCCAGGCTGGGGTCCTCCAGATCCAGGCCCTCGTGGCTCAGGTGCCAGAGGTTTTTGTCCTTGGAGTAGTTGGTTTCCCGGTTGATCTTCAGGGGTACATTGTGGGCCTCGGCGTAGTCGATCTCCTCCTCGCGGCTCTTGATGTCCCACTCTCTCCAGGGAGCGATGATGGGCATGTCGGGCGCAAAGGCCTTGATGCTCAGCTCAAAGCGGACCTGGTCGTTGCCCTTGCCGGTGCAGCCGTGGCAGATGGCGTCGCAGCCTTCCTTCTCGGCGATCTCCACCAGATGCTTTGCGATGGGCGGGCGGGCGAAGCTGGTGCCCAGCAGATAGGTGCCCTCGTACTTGGCGCCGGCCTGCAGGGTGGGGAAGACGTAGTCGTCGATGAACTCATCGGTCAGATCCAGCACATACAGCTTGGAAGCGCCGGTCTTGATGGCCTTTTCCTCCAGGCCGTCCAGCTCGGTGCCCTGGCCCACGTCGGCGGAGGCGGCGATGACTTCACAGCCGTAGTTTTCCTTCAGCCAGGGAATGATGATGGAGGTATCCAGACCGCCGGAGTAGGCCAGCAGAACCTTGTTGTACTGAGTTTTCATAATAATATGCATCCTTTCAGACGGCCCGCAGCGGGGCCGGTTGTTTTTTGATTTTGTTTGATTTTGCTTGTATGAAATTCAAAGCACCTTGGACAGGAACGAACAAAGGCGCTCGTTTTTCGGGTGTTCAAAAAATTCGGCGGGCGGGTTTTGCTCCAGTACCTGGCCGCCGTCCATAAAGAGGACCCGGGTGGCCACCTCGCGGGCAAAGCCCATCTCGTGGGTCACGATCACCATGGTCATGCCCTGGTCGGCCAGGTCCTTCATCACGCCCAGAACCTCGCCCACCATTTCCGGGTCCAGCGCACTGGTGGGTTCGTCGAAGAGCAGCACCTCCGGGTCCATGGCCAGCGCCCGCACAATGGCGATGCGCTGCTTCTGCCCGCCGGAAAGCTTGCTGGGGTAGGTGTCGATCTTGTCGTACAAGCCGATGCGCTTTAAAAGCTCCTCGGCCTTGGCGTTGGCCTCGTCCTTGGTTTGCAGCTTCAGCTGCACCGGTGCCAGGGTGATGTTCTCCCGCACGGTCAGGTGGGGGAACAGGTTGAAATGCTGGAACACCATGCCCATGTGCTGGCGCACCTGGTTGATGTCGGTGCCGGGGGCGGTGATGTCCTGCCCCTTGAAGAGGATCTGCCCGCTTGTGGGGGTCTCCAGCAGGTTCAAACAGCGCAGAAAGGTAGATTTGCCCGAGCCGGAGGGCCCGATGATGGCGATCTTTTCGCCGGGGGAGATGGTCTCGGTGATGCCCTTGAGCACCTGGACCCCGCCGAAGTCTTTGGTCAGGTTGTTAACTGCGATCACTTTGGGCCAGCCTCCTTTCCACCTGCTTCTGAATCTGGGTGATGCCGATGACGAACAGCAGATAAATGATGGCCGCCAGATACAGCGGAACGCTGTTGAAGGTGATGCCGCGGATGCCGTCCGAGGCTTTGGTCAGGTCGCGCACCGCGATGTAACCGGCCACGCTGGTCTCCTTCAGCAGAGCGATGAACTCGTTGAACAGGGCGGGCAGAATGTTCTTCACGGCCTGGGGCAGCACGATCTTGCGCATGGTCACCCCGTAGCCGAGGCCCAGGCTGCGCCCCGCCTCCATCTGACCCGGGTCCACCGAGGCGATGCCGCTTCGGGCCACCTCGGCCAGATAAGCGCCGGAATTGATGCCGAAGCCCACGATACAAACCACGATGCCTTCGCTGCTGGCCAGGATCACGGTATAGAGGATCAGCAGCTGCACGATGACGGGCGTGCCGCGGATCACGGTGGTGTACAGCCCGCACACCCAGCTGCCCAGCTTTTGCAGGAAGTTTTTCCGGGGTGCGCAGGTGATGCGCACCAGCGCCACCACAAGGCCGATCAGGATGCCGATGAGCAGAGCGCAGGCGGTGATGAGCAGGGTGTTGCCCAGGCCCTCCAGATACACCTGCCACCGGTTTTGATAGATAACGGCCATGTAAAGGTCGTTCAAAAGCTTTTCCATATGAAAACCTCACTGTGGAACGCGGGGCCCGTTTTTGGGCCCCGCCGCTCCGGTTTTATCAGCCCTCGCTGGAAAGAGCGGTGTGCTCCTCCAGCAGCTTGTCGATGGTGCCGTTCTCGATGTTCTTTTCGATGACCTGGTTCACGAACTCCACCAGATCCTCCTGGCCCTTGGCGATGGCCAGCGCGTAGTTCTCTTCGGTGACCATCTCGTCCAGAACCTTCAGCTCGCCCTCGTAGTTCTTCACGATGGTGTTGGCGGCCACGCTGTCGATCACAGCGGCGTCGGCTTTACCGGCGGCCAGAGCAGCGGCACATTCCACCGCGTTCTTGAACTGCAGGGGAGAAGAGATGCCCAGAGTGTCCTGTACGTAGATGTCGCCGGTGGTGTTGGCCTGTACGGTCACGGTGTAGTCACCGCTCTTCAGCTCCTCGGCGCTGGTGCTGGTGCTGTCCGCGGGCAGCAGCAGCACCTGACCGGCGGTGGCGTAGGTAACGGTGAAGTCCACCTGCTGGGCACGCTCGTCGGTCACGGTCATGCCCGCGCCGATCATGTCGCCCTTGCCGCTCTTCAGTGCCTCGATCAGCAGGCCGAAGTCCATGTCCAGAACCTCGTATTCCACGCCCAGCTCATCGGCCACCAGCTTGCCCACGTCGATGTCCACACCGGCGGGCTGACCGTCCGCGCCCAGATACTCAAAAGGCGGGAAGCCGGTGGCGGTCATCAGAGTGAAGGTGCCCTTCTCCTTGATGCCGTCCAGGGTGGGCGTTGCACCGTCGGTGCTGGTGGAAGAACCGGTGCTTTCCGCCGCGGAAGAAGCGGTAGAAGCGGCGGTGGATGCCGCAGCTGCAGAAGAAGCAGTGGACGAAGCGCCGCCGCCGCAGGCGGTCAGGCTCAGGGTAAGAATGGATGCCAGTGCGAATGCGATCAACTTTTTCATACTGTGTTTCCTCCTTGATGAAGCGGCCCCCTCAAAGCCGCTGTTCTGTTTGCGATAGACTCATTATAGCTGAATAAATATTCAATGTCAATGAATTTTTATAAGACTGTATACTTTGACAAAGCAGCGCGGCAAAAGAGGAAAACGCTGTGCGATTTGATGAATAGAATGCATATAATTTGAAATTTAACAGATTATATAGTATATTTATTCCTGTTGAATGGGAATTTATTAATTTCGTATGAATGTGAAACGAAGCTTGTGTGTGTGAAGAAAAGTGGAAAACAAGCTGCAAAAAGAATAATATGCACATATGACTGAATAATATGCATGAATATGAGTCGGCCGGCGGGTAAAGGACGGACGCAAAGAAAAAAGGGCGGGCAGGAGCATCAGCTCCCGCCCGCCCTTTGAGGGTGAACGGATAAAATTGTTTCAGTGCTTATCGTCTTCCTTGTTCTGTTTGGCCGCTTCGCAGCGGGCGGCGCAGCTGGAGCAGTCGCCGCTGCACTCGCCGCCGAAGCCGCCGTTTTTGCAGATGAACACAAGAGCGGCCACAAAGCAGACCACAACGATCGCAAGCACAAAAAGAGTGGGTAAATTCATGGAAAAAACCTCCGGATCAGAGCCGGGGCGGATGCCCGGCCGGAAAAGCTTGCATTACAGCCCGAACAGCAGCCCCACGCAGCGTACCACGAAGGCCACCAGCCAGGCGATGCCGCACTGGGCAAACACCACAATGAGCGCACCTTTCGCGCCGCCCATCTCCCGCTTCACAGCGGCGATGGCCGCCACACAGGGAGTATACAGCAGGGTGAACAGCAGGAACACAAAGGCGGTGAAGGGGGTAAAGAGGCCTGCCAGCGCCTGGGGCAGGGTGTTCAGACTGGAGCCGGTGAGCACCGCCAGGGTGGAGACCACCGCCTCCTTGGCGGTAAAGCCGGTGATGAGCGCGGTGGAGACCCGCCAGTCGCCGAAGCCCAGAGGCGCAAACAGGGGAGCGATCAGACCGCCCAGCATGGCCAGCAGGCTGGCGGAGGAATCGGTCACCACGTTCAGGCGGGCGTCGAAGGTCTGCAGGAACCAGATGATGATGGAGGCCACGAAGATCACGGTGAAGGCCTTGGTCAAAAAGTCCTTGGCCTTCTCCCACATCAGCCGCAGCACGCTGGCGGCGCTGGGCAGGCGGTAGTTGGGCAGCTCCATCACGAAGGGAACGGGCTCGCCCTTGAAGGCGGTGCCCTTGAGCAGCAGGCCGAACAGGATGCCCACCAGAATGCCGGTCACATAAAGGCCGATCATCACCAGCGCCTGATACTTGGGGAAGAAGGCGGCGGTGAACATGGCGTAGATGGGCAGCTTGGCCGAGCAGCTCATGAAGGGGGTAAGCAGGATGGTCATCTTCCGGTCCCGCTCACTGGACAAGGTGCGGGTGGCCATGATGGCGGGCACGCTGCAGCCAAAGCCGATGAGCATGGGCACAAAGCTTCGGCCGGAAAGGCCGATCTTGCGCAGCAGCTTGTCCATCACAAAGGCCACGCGGGCCATGTAGCCGGAATCCTCCAGAATGGAGAGGAAGAAGAACAGCACCACGATGATGGGCAAAAAGGTGAGCACGCTGCCCACACCGGCGAAGATGCCGTCAATCACCAGGCTCTGCACCACCGGGTTGATGCCGTAGCTGGTGAGCGCGCTGTCCACCAGACCGGTCAGGGCATCCAGCCCCAGGCCCAGCAGGTCGCTCAGGCCCTGGCCGATCAGGCCGAAGGTGAGCCAGAACACCAGACCCATGATGCCCAGAAAGATGGGAATGGCCAGAAAACGGTGGGTGAGCAGGCTGTCGATCTTCACGCTGCGGGCATGCTCCCGGCTCTCGCCCTTTTTGATCACGGTGTGCTCGCACAGCGCACCAATGAAGGCATAGCGCATGTCGGCCAGAGCAGCCTCCCGGTCGGTGGAAAGGTCGGCCTCCATCTCGGTGATGGCGTGCTCCAGAAGCTCCTTCTCGTTGTTGGAAAGATGCAGCCGCTCCAGCATGGGCACATCGCCCTCCACCAGCTTGGTGGCGGCGAAGCGCAGAGGCACGCGGGCCTGCTGGGCGTGGTCCTCGATCAGATGGCAGATGGCATGGATGCAGCGGTGCATGGCGCCGGCGCAGAAATCCACCCGGGCGGGCTTTTCCTGATTCAGGGCCACCTGCATGGCGTGCTCGATCAGCTCGTCGATGCCTTCGTTCTTGGCGGCGCTGATGGGCACCACCGGGATGCCCAGTTCCTCTTCCAGCTGGTTCACCAGCACGGTGTTGCCGTTGGCCCGCATCTCGTCCATCATGTTGAGGGCCAGCACCATGGGAATGCCCAGCTCGATCAGCTGCATG
>NZ_JAGHKE010000042.1:0-18924 GCF_017889395.1 Allofournierella sp.
GCCAGGAAGAGGGCAACCAGGCAGATCAGCGCCCCCAGCGGATTGTTCCAGCCAAAGAACAGGATGCTCCAGAAGAAGTTCAGGATCAGCTGGAAGCCCCAAAGCCGAAGCGTGGGCACCCGGTCCTGAGTGCTTTTGTTCCAGACCAGCGCCATGCCGATGCCCATCAGGATGTACAGGGTGGTCCAGGCGATGGGGAACACGTAGCCGGGAGGAGTGAGAGGGGATTTAAGCAAAGTGGGATAGACATTTTCCAGCCCATACCGGGTGAGTGTGCTGGAAAGCCAGCCGGTGCCAAGGGCAATGGCCGGGAAGAGTGCAAAGGGGAGGGCGCGGGAAAGCCGCTGTTTCATAACGATACCGCCTTTCAGTGGAGGATGTCCGGGCAAAATGCAGCGCCGGTATTCCTAGTATATGCGGAAGAATCCCCCGGGGCGATCTTGCTCTTGGAGGTTACTCTCATCATACAGCGTTTGGAGCTGAAAGACGGTTGTGGGAACAACGGAGAAAAAAGAAAACGTGCCGCTTTGTGTGAAAAGCAGCACGTTTTGAAAAGCAATCATTTGCCGGAAACCGAGTCCATCAGCTGGAACACCTCTTCCGGTGTTTCGGTGAAGTCGTTTTCGATCATAGTGCGCACCAGACCGTAGATCAGAAAAGCCATACCGTTGCGGTGATAGCGTAGGCTGGGGGGAGTGCCCACGTCCGGGCCCAGTACCTCCAGGAACATCTCCTCAAGCACACCCAGCATCTGCTTTTGCCGAAGGCTGCGCAGCAGGGGCCGTTGGCCGTAGATGTAGATGATCAGATATCGGCCGGGGGAGTCCAGCAGGTCCCGCCGGTCCGGCAAAGAGGATGCATAGCGAATCCAGCGGGAGCGCAGATAGTATCCGACCACCTCTTCGATGGAATCGAAATTCCGGTAAAAGGCATTCCGGGAAACTCCGGCCTGGCGGCACAAAAGACTCACCGAAAGATCGGCATCCAGCAGCAGAAGGTCTACCGCCGCGTTGGCGATGGAATCCTTGGTCTGCTGGCAGATCTCACTGTTGCGGGCGTTGGGCATAACGGGCCTCCATAAGCATAGAAAGCTTCGGGCGAACCCCACGGTTTGCCCTGCCTGTCTATTCTATAACGTAACAACTGTTACGTCAAGTGTTGAAAAGTTGTTTATCTTGTTAAAGCGTTGGAGAAAAATGGAAATTTTGCGGCGAAGACTTAAAAAAGAGGCAAGTCTGTAAGGAGAAGGTAAGCTAAAAGTCAAAAGGGTCCGACGGTTTTGAAGCGGAGAGGGAGCAAGGTTGACAGCCGCAGGCCTATGGGGCATACTTAAAGCAAACAGCCGGAAGTATTTCCCGGCGAATCATCAGCCGCCCCGGCTAAGACAGGCGGCGGAATGGAGCGTATCATTATGACAAAACGTGTGTTGGATCTGCTTCCGGCGGAGCTTGCCTCTCTGACTGCAAAGGAGCTGCTGCAGGCAGTGGCAGGCAGCGAGGGCCGGGTGCTTGCAGCCGAAACCATCGGCATCACCCCGCCGCTGCTCAGCGATGTGACCAATGCGGAGTTCGCCGCTTCCATGGGTGCGGACCTGCTGCTTTTGAATATGTTCAATGTGTGGGAGCCCCGCATCGTGGGCCTGCCCGAGACCCGGCCCGAGGACGTGGTGCGCCGGGTGAAGGAACTCACCGGCCGGATGATCGGCATCAATCTGGAGCCGGTGGACCCGGCCGTGTGCGCCCAGAATGAGGAGACCATCTGGGCCATGAGCCGGGGCCGTTACGCCACGGCGGAAAACGCCCAGCGGGCCATGGAGATGGGCGTGGACCTGATCGTGCTCACCGGCAACCCGGGCAACGGCGTGAGCAACGAGGCCATCGTGCATTCGCTGGAAAGCATCCGTGCTCAGGTGGGTGACGGCATCGTGCTGGCGGCAGGTAAGATGCACGCTTCCGGCGTTGTGGGTGAGGGCGGTGAGAACATCATCACCAAAGCGGATGTGGATGCCTTCAGCAAGGCTGGGGCGGACATCATCCTGCTGCCCGCGCCCGGCACTGTGCCCGGCATCACCACCGAGTATGTGCGCGGTCTGGTCAGCTATGCCCACAGCCTGGGCTGCCTGACCATCACGGCCATCGGCACCTCGCAGGAGGGAGCGGACACCGCCACCATCCGTCAGATCGCTCTGGAGTGCAAGATGACCGGCACCGACATCCACCACATCGGCGACTCCGGCTATGTGGGCATGGCCCTGCCGGAGAACATCATGGCCTACAGCGTGGCCATTCGCGGCATCCGTCACACCTACCGGCGCATGGCGGCCTCGCTGGCCCGCAAGCCCAAGAGATAAACGAAGCGGATTCAAAAGCAATGCCCCGGCTCTTTGCAAAGAGCCGGGGCATTTTATGCGAAAAACGCGGCTTATTCCTCAAACAGGTCCAGCAGATAGCCATAGCCTTCCGCTTCCATCTTTGCGTAGGGGACAAAGCGCAGCGACGCGCTGTTGATGCAGTACCGCACCCCGTTGGGAGACTCGGGGTCCCCGGTGAACACGTGGCCCAGGTGGGAATCGCCGGAGCGGCTGCGCACCTCGGTGCGGTGCATGCCGTGGCTGTCGTCCGGCAGCTCCACCACAGCGGGCTCTTCAATGGGCTTGGAAAAAGCGGGCCAGCCGCAGCCGCTCTCGAATTTATCGGTGGAGGAGAACAGCGGCTCACCGGTGACCACATCCACATAAATGCCTTTTTCAAACTGGTTCCAAAATTCGTTGGAAAAGGGACGCTCGGTGCCGTTTTGCTGGGTGACCCGGTACTGCTCACTGGTCAGCTTGTCCCGAATGGCTTCCGCCGCGGGCTTCTGGTAATCGCCCGGATCGATGCGCAGGCTGGAAAACAGCTTCATTTCCGCAAGGGGGATGTGGCAGTAGCCGTCGGGGTTCTTTTCCAGATAATCCTGATGATATTCCTCGGCGGGGTAGAAGTTCACCAGCGGGCCGATCTCCACCTTGAACAGACGGCTGCGGCTGCGCTCGATCTCTGCGATGCGCTCCACCGTCGCTTTTGCCGTGTCGTTTGTGTAGTAGACGCCGGTCTGGTACTGGGTGCCCACATCGTTGCCCTGCCGGTTTTCCACGGTGGGGTCGATCACATAGAAGTACGCCAGCAGCAGTGCGTCCAGGCTTACCTGCTCCGGGTCGTATTCCACCCGCACCGTTTCCCGGAAGCCGGTTTTACCGGTGGATACAGTGGGGTAGTTGGCATCGGCCTCGCCGGAACCGTTGGCGTAGCCGCTTTTGGCATCGATCACGCCGGGGATGGACTGCATCAGCTGTTCAATGCCCCAGAAGCAGCCTCCGGCCAGATAAATCACATTTTCGGTGGATTCCATCTTCATAACCTCCTGTTCCGGTTCGCTTTGAGGCGAACCATTCTCACTGCCTGCGGGCTGCACGGCAGCGTCCTTTGGGCGGCCGCAGCCGCTCAGCAGCATTGCCGCCGCAAGCAGGCTTGCTAATATCGTTCGGTGCATGGCGGGGGCTCCTTTCCTTCCGGTTCGGCCGGGAGCGGGATGCACCGGCCGCGATGCCGGGATGAACGACTTAATTATACTATATAGGTAGGAAAAAGAAAAGCCCCCCTTTCGTACTATTCGGGCAGGGTCTGCGCCGAACAGACGAAAAAGGGGAAAAGTGTTTTGGTCAGACCGAACCCCAGAAGCTTTCCAGCTGGTCTGCCAGTTGCTCAGGACCGTAGAGCCAGCGGCAGTGAGCCCAGTGGCTGGGGAAGAGATGACGGTATTCCGCCCGGGAAAAGCGGCTGTCGATGAGCAGCACCACGCCTTTGTCCTGCGGGGTGCGGATGACCCGTCCTGCCGCCTGCAATACTTTGTTGAAGCCCGGGTACTGGTAGGCGTAGGCAAAGCCGCTGCCCCGGCTTTCTTCAAAATAATCCCGCAGAATCTCCTGCCGGGGGTTCACCTGGGGCAGTCCCACGCCTACAATTGCGGTGCCGATCAGCCGTTCACCCGCCAGGTCCACACCCTCGCCGAACACGCCGCCCATCACGCCGAAGCCCAGAAGCGTCTCTGCGGTGTCCGGCTGGAAGGCATCCAGAAAATCCTTGCGGGCCTGCTCGTCCATGCCCGGCTGCTGCACCAGGGTGCGAACCCCGGGAAACAGCTCCTCGAAGCGCTCCAGCACCTGTGTCAGATAGCTGTAGCTGGGGAAGAAGGCCATGTAATTGCCGGTGCGGCCCCGGCACATTTCATAGAGATAGCGGGCCACCGGCTCGATACTCTGCTGCCGGTCCTTGTAACGGGTGCTCACGTCCGCCGCGCAGAACAGACCCAGATTTTCGGTGGGGAAGGGGCTGGGCAACGTGGCGCAGCGGGCTTCGGCGCAGCCCAGAATGTCCCGGTAATAATCCATGGGGGACAGGGTGGCGCTGAACAGCACCGCGCCCCGCCCGCTGGAAAAGCTCTGGTCCAGAAAGGCGCTGGGGTCCAGGCAGAGCTGGTTGATGCGTACATCGGTGCCGAAGGCCGCCGCCTGGGTCACATAATGGTCATCGTACCGCTCGGCCACCCGCAGATAGCCCCGCAGCTCAAAGTAAAGAGCCAGGATCAGGTCGTGGGCGGTGCCCTCCCGGTGCTCGGTGAGCCATTCCTCCATGGGGCCGGTGACCCGGCCGATCACCCGGTTCAACCCGGTGCGGGCTTCTTTTTCAAAGAAGGTGCGGTTTTCCGCCTCATCGCACTGGCGGCGCAACTCCACAAATTCGTCATTCAGCTTGCCCAGGGCAGTTTTCAGCTTGCTTTTGCCCTTGCCCAGGGCCTTGCGGGCCTCCAATACCTGGCTTTTCAAAAGGCTGGCCGAGTGCATCTCCCGGGCTCGGTCCGGCAGATTGTGGGCCTCGTCCACCAGAAACAGGTAGTCGCCGCCGCTTTCAAAAAAGCGCTTCAGGCTGACCACCGGGTCGAACAGATAATTATAATCCCCAACGATCACATCGCACCAGAGCGACAGGTCCAGCCCCAGCTCGAAGGGGCAGACGGTGAAGCGCCGGGCCAGATCCTCCAGGGCGGCGCGGGTGAATTCATTTTCGTCCAGCGCCTGCCACAGGGCATCCCGGATGCGGTCGTAGTAGCCGTTGGCGTAGGGACAGGCCTCCGGGGTGCATTCCCGCTGTTCCAGCAGGCAGATGGTGTCCTTGGCGGTGAGGGTAATGCTTTTCAGCGCAAGGTCGGGCTGGCTTTTGCGCAGCAGGGCCAGCGCATCCTCCGCTGCCTGCCGGGTGGTGGTGCGGGCAGTGAGATAAAACACCCGCTCGCCGCAGCCCTCGCCCATGGCCTTGAGCGCGGGGAACAGGGTGCTCATGGTTTTGCCGATGCCTGTGGGGGCCTGGCAGAGCAGGCGGCCCTTGTCCCGCAGGGTACGAAATACCGCCCCCGCCAGAGCATATTGGCCCGCCCGGTATTCCTCAAAGGGAAACCGCAGTCCACGCAGCGCTTCGCCCCGGTTCACCTGCCAAGCGGCGGCTCGCTTGGCCCAGGGGGCATACCGGGCCAACAGATCCAGCACGAAGTCCTCCAGCTGACGGGCGGTGAATTCCCGGCGGAAATCCACCACCACCTCATCGTCCACCTGAAAATAGGTCAGCCGCACCGCGATGCTGTCCAGCCCGTGCTGGCGGGCATAGATGGCCGCGTACACCTGCCCCTGGGCCCAGTGCACCGGGTTCATGTCCTCGTGGATCTGGTCGGTGGGGGTGGTCACAGTCTTGATCTCATCTACCACGGTCAGGCCGTCCTCGTCGGTGAAGATGCCGTCTGCCCGGCCATCCACCAGATAGTCCACCTCATCTACGGTGTATTCCTGATTCAGATAGACCTCGGCCTCGTAGCCGGGCCCGGCCTGCTTTTGCAGCCGCCGGTGGATGCGCGCGCCCTCATTGGCCCGGTCAAAGCCGGTGAACCGACTGTCGATGCTGCCGGTCTGCAACAGGAACTCCACCAGCTGCCGCACCGAAAGATGGATCTGTTCCATGAAAAATGCCCCTCTCGCGATACACATTGAACCCATTGTATCACAAAAGGGGCGCCCGGTCACGCAAACAGGGTTTTGGTCAGCTGTTCGGCAATTTCATCCAGCCGGGAGAAATCTGCCGCCGTGCGGTAGAAGCCCTCCAGCTCGTCGTGGCTGGCCTTGGCCTGCCGCTGGGCCGCGCTGGCCAGCTCCAGCAGCTCAGCTGCCGCCTTTCGGTCAAAGCGAAGCCGGGCACGTAGGCTGCGCAGTGCGCCCTTTTCCAGAAAGCGGGTGCAGTGCACGTTCTGCCGGTTTGCAAGAGTCATGGAGTGCCAGGAATTGCCGGTCAAAAAGGCAAGCCGCAATTCGGGAATAAACAGGTGATCGATCACGCCCTCCCGCAGCGGGCAGGGGCAGGTGATGATGGAATAGCCCCGCTCCAAAGCCATATCCCGCAGCAGAGCCAGTGCCAGCGGAGCCGCCGCACCCTGCTCGTCGTGCAGCACGATGGTTTCGCTGGCCAGAGTCTCCACCGTGTTCATAAAGACCATTCGGCCCTTGGGGGTCACGGCGCTCAGCAGGCGGATGCTCTCGCTGCCGGTGTTGCCGGTGCGGGGCAGCCGGCGGGAACCCAGCCGACGGGCCCAGCCCAGCAGCTTTTCCTCATTCACCAGCGGCGCGGTCAGGCGGCGACTGTCCTCCAAAAGAGCGGCGGCTGCCCGGATGGACCGGCCCGCCTGCTCCTGCAAAGCGGAGCATCGGCGGAACAGGGCCACGATCTCGCCCCGGTGGGCGGTCAGATAATCGTTGTCCAGCACATGGTGCAGGTCCACCACCTTCTGCACCGCGCCGGGGTAGGCAGGCTCCACCACATGGGGCGCGGTGGCATCGATGATGGCCGCCCGGGGCCGGGAGAAGATCACCCCGTCCAGACTGTCCGGGTCGGAGGAGCAGTGGATGCGCTCCACCGGCAGAGGGCTGGCCTGAGCCAGACGGGTTATCAGGGTGCTCTTGCCGCAGCCGGGGCCCGCTTTGATCAGATACAGCGGAACCTGCTCCTGTGTGTCCAGCCAGTCAAAGTAGCCCTGAAAGCCCTTCGGTCCCAGAGCACCCATAAAGAAATCCACGCTGTTTGCCATGGAATTTACACTCGTTTTCATCCTGCAACACCTCGCTTTTTGGCCCATCCTATGCGCAGCACCGGAGGGGTGTGCGGCCGGTGGCATTGCAAAGAGTCTTTTTGACTGGTATAATCAGAAAAAATGATTTGTTGAACCGGTCCGAAGACGGCCGGTTTGCGGAATGAGGTGGATGTATGGATCGAAAAGCAACGAATATTGTGGCATATATCACGCTGGTGGGCTGGTGCCTGGCCTACTTTGTGGGTGACCGGTACAATTCCCGGTTTCATCTGAACCAGGCGCTGGTTCTGAACCTGTTTTTCCTGGTGCTGCGGGTGGCTTCCTCGGCGGCAGGCTGGCTTCTGGGCTGGATTCCGCTGGTGGGCTGGCTCGTGATGCTGGCGCTGAATCTGGTAAGTCTGGCGGGCTTTGTTCTTTGGATCGTGGGTCTGGTCTACGCCGTGCAGGACAAGGAACAGCCGGTTCCGCTGCTGGGCTACATTCAGCTGCTGCACTGAGCAAGGTGAAAAAATCTCGGGAATTCCCACTTGACAAGCAGCCGGGCGGGGTGATATTATAATACCCGCCGAAATGCCGGAGCTTGATTCCGGCCATTAAATATGCGAAAAACCGCAGGGCTATAAATTTTCCTGTTTCTGATTCACAAACAGGGGATTGTAGCCCTGTTTTTTTTGTGCCAAGGAGGAACCGGAATGACCGAACGAATCAACCAGAACCCCATGGGCAGCCGGCCGGTACTGCCGCTGCTGGTGAGTATGTCGCTGCCGCCCATCTTATCCATGCTGATCCAGTCGCTGTATAACGTGGTGGACAGCATCTTTGTTGCCCGTCTGAGCAGCGATGCGCTCACCGCCGTTTCGCTGGCCTATCCGCTGCAGAATCTGGTGCTGGCGGTGGCAGTGGGCTTCGGCGTGGGTGCCAATGCCTTTGTGGCCCGCAGCCTGGGCCAGGGCGACCAGCGCAGCGTGGACAAAGCCGCCTCCATGGGCATGGTGTTCACCGGCATTCACGCGCTGGGCTTTCTGTTGATCGGCCTGTTCGGCAGCGAGCCGTTTCTGCGCCTGTTCACCACCGATGAGCAGGTGCTGGCTATGAGCCTGGTATACACCCGCATCGTCATCTGCCTTGCTTTCGGAAGTTTGTTTCACATCTACATCGAAAAGCTGCTGCAGTCGGTGGGCAACATGTTCGTGCCCATGATTCTGCAGGGTGTGGGTGCCATCGTGAATATCGTGCTGGACCCCATCCTGATTTTCGGTCTGCTGGGCGCCCCCCGCATGGGTGTGGCGGGCGCTGCTGTGGCCACTGTGGCCGGGCAGATGACCGCCTGCACCATGGCGCTGGTTTACTTCTTCCGGGCCAAAACCGGCATGCACATCACCCGCAAGGACATGAAGGCGGACTGGAACATTGCCGGCAAGATCTACGGAGTGGGCGTGCCCTCCTGCCTGATGACTGCCATGCCCAGCCTGCTGGTGGGTGTGCTGAATGCCCT
The DNA here is from genome assembly GCF_017889395.1 of Allofournierella sp. NCBI lineage: Bacteria > Bacillati > Bacillota > Clostridia > Eubacteriales > Oscillospiraceae > Allofournierella > Allofournierella sp. The sequence continues at coordinate 8,660 of NZ_JAGHKE010000042.1, forward strand.
GCTGGTGGAGCTGCACGCGCTGGCGGTGGCAGTGTTCGGTTTGTATTTCAAGCTGCAGACCTTTGTGTACATGCCCGCCAACGGCCTGATTCAGGGCATGCGTCCTATCGTGAGCTACAACTACGGTGCGCGGCAGAAGCAGCGGATGCATTCCACCATTCGCTGGAGTCTGACTCTCACGGCTGTCATCATGGCGCTGGGCACCCTGATCGCCTGGGTGCTGCCGGAGCAGATCATGGCCCTCTTCGACGCGGACAGTGCCATGGTGGCCATCGGTGTGCCCATGCTGCGCATCACCAGCCTGGGCTTTGTGGTCTCCACCTTCGGCACGGTACTGGCCGGCTGCTTTGAGGCCCTGGGCAAGGGCATACAGTCGCTGGCGGTGTCGCTCATCCGGCAGCTGGTGATCATCCCGCCGCTGGCAATGGTGCTTTCCCGCTTCTGGGAGTTGAATGGCGTATGGGTCTCCTTCCCGGTGGCGGAGACGCTGGCCGCGCTGGTTGCGGTGGTGCTCTATCGAGGTATGATGCGCCGCATTGATGGTTCCATGAAGGAATGCAAATGAAAAAAACGCCCGCGCGGCTGCCGATTTGGCAGCCTGCGCGGGCGTTTTTGCGTGAAAAATACCGGGTTATTTCTTTTCGGGGACGATCTCCAGCCAGTAGCCGTCCGGGTCCTGGATGAAGTAGATGCCCATGGCTTCGTTTTCAAAGCAGATACAGCCCATCTCCTTGTGCAGAGCGTGGGCAGCGTCGAAGTCCTCCACCTGGAAGGCCAGATGGAACTCGCAGTCACCCAGGTTGTAGGGGCGGTCCATATCCCGCAGCCAGGTCAGCTCCAGCTGGAAGTCGCTCTCCTCGTTGGCCAGGTAGACAATGATGAAGGAGCCGTCCGGCGCGGTGATGCGCCGCACCTCGGTAAGACCCAGAGCCTTCTCATAAAAGGCCTTGGAGCGGTCCAGATCGAAGACATTGTAGTTTTCGTGGATCATTTTAAATTTCATTGCAAAAATTCCTTTCTGGAATGGATTGATAAAAACGGGGCCTCAGCCCTGCCAGACCTCTTCCGCGTGAATGCGGGCAAGATAGGGCGCCAGCTCCGGCCGGTTCAGGTAAGCCAGCATTCCGGCCCGGTCCTCGAAGCAGTGCATGGGGAACACATTGTCACAGCGGCAGGCTTTCAGAAAGTCCACAAAGCCCCACCAGGCGTTTTCCTCCTGCCGGGGGTCCAGCGGAACAAAGGCTGCGTCGAAAAAGCGGCCCCGGATACGGTCCAGCTCCTCGTGGAAGGCCTTGTCGTGCCAGGCATTTTGTTCGTCCGGCTCACCCTCCCAGTGCCACCAGTTCAGATCGCCCGCATGGTAGAACCAAAGCCCCTCGGCCTGCACCAGAAAGGCGCACCCCTCGTCGGTGGAGCGCAGCGTCTCGATGCAAAGACCCTGCCAGTCGTACCGGCTGCGGGGCGCGGCGGGCAGCACATTGGCCGAGCGCCGGGCAGGAATGTTTTCGTCCAGCACATAAAACACATTGGGATGGTGCTCGCTCAGCTCCCACACTGCGGGGGAGTAGTGGTCGTGATGCCGGTGGGAGGAAAAAACAAACAACGTCTTTTCCGGGTCCATCGGGGGCAGAGCGCCCTGAAAGTAGTCAAACAGCAGCAGGGTGTGGTCCAGTTCCACCAGAAAGCAGCTGTGGCAGATGTGGGTGATCTTCATAAAAACTCCTTGAGAATGAAGGTTGCGCTGCTGTTTACAGCAGCTGGCGGCGCAGCTCCTCGCCGCTCAGCGGGCTGAGCAGGGCGGGCGGAACGTCCAGAATGGTCTTGCAGCCGGTCTGCCCGGCGGCGTGCATCCGGTGTACCGCACGGGCACAGGCAGCCAGAACACTGGCGGTAAATTCCGGGTTGGAATCCAGCTTCAGGCTGTATTCCACGGTGGCGGTGTGCTCCTCGTTCCAGCCGGTCAGACCGCTGCGCAGCACGCTGCCGCCGTGGGGCAAGCCGCTGTGCTCGGCGTGCAGCTGCTCCAGACTCACGAAAGTTACGGTGGTGTCGTAATCCGCGAAATAGTTGGGCATGGTCTTGATCTCCTGCTCGATGCGGGCAAGATCCGCCCCCGGCTTTGCGGCCACAAAGCACTCCCGGGTGTGCTTCTGGCGGGTGGTCAGGGTGGGTCGCTGCCCGGCACGCACCTGCTCCAGCGCTTCGGGCACCGGCACGGTGTACTGGCGGGCATCTGCCACGCCCTCGATGCGGCGAATGGCGTCGGAATGGCCCTGGCTTACGCCCTTGCCCCAGAAGGTGTAGGTGCCGCCCTGGGGCAGAATGGCCTCGGCATATACCCGATTCAGCGAGAACAAGCCCGGGTCCCAGCCGCCGCTGATCAGGGCGGTGGTGCCCGCGGCGGCTGCGGCAGCGTCCACCGCAGCAAAGTGTTCCGGGATTTTCGCATGGGTGTCGAAGCTGTCCACCAGATTGAACCAGCGGGCCAGCTCGGGGGTCTGCACCGGCAGGTCGGTGGCACTGCCGCCGCACAGGATCATTATGTCGATCTTACCGGCCCAGTTGGCCGCCTCGCCTGCCGCCACCACCGGCACACCCTCGGTCAGAGGAGAAATACTGGCCGGGTCGCGTCGGGTAAAGATCGCAGCCAGCTCCAGATCCGGGTTCTGGCGCACCGCACACTCGGTGCCCCGGCCCAGATTGCCGTAACCAAAAATACCAATTCGAATCGCCATAAGTAAGCTCCCTCCATTGGTTTTATCAAATATTGGTTCTATTATACCATGAACCGGCGGAACTTGAGAAGTGAGAGAAGCCGGAGAAACAGAAAAGCCCTGTGCGCCAAAGAACGGCACACAGGGCGATTGAGTGTTTCAAAGAGAATCCGCGGCGCGGTTACAGCGGCTGAAAACAGCTGTCCTCGCTGTATAGCAGGGCAATCCGCTGATCGCTCAGGCTGCGGGCGCTGTTTGCGGGGGAGGCATCCGTCACAGTGGGCGAGGTCTGCCTGTTCTGCGTGATGCGGTCCTGCAACAGGGCCACCAGTGCGTCGAAGCTGCCCGGTTCCGGGGCGGTGCTTTCCGCTGCGGTGAGTTCATCGCTGCTTTCTGCTGCGGGCAGCTGGTCGGGGATGGCATCGGCGGGCACATCCAGCAGCAGCCAGGTGGTGTTCCGGCCATAGACGGTGGCGGAGTAGTAGTCGCAGGCAAGCCCCTGGTTGGCGGCAGCCTGTTTCAACGCCACCAGATAGGCAGCGGCTTCCTCCAGTGTGACTTCGGGCGGCTCCCGGTCCGCACTGTGGAAGCCCGTATACAGCACAGTGGGCAGGGGCAGATCATCGGCGGAGAACTCCATCCCCACCCGGAACAGAGGGCTCTGCGGGTCAAACACCTGGTCGTTGTTTTCCGGATAGAAGGTGAGGGTGGTCTCGTAGGGGGAACGGCCCTTCAGGTCTCGGCACAGGCGGTTGGTGTCCAGCTGACCGGCCAGTTTATTGCGCAGCCGATTGGAGGTGTTCAGGCCGCTGTCCACTGTCAGGGCCCGGTTGGTGTAAACCTGACCGCCGCTCAGGTAGGCGGAAAAGCCCACATCCTCCTCGCCGGTCTGGTACACCGGGCAGACATAGCGGCGCTTACCATCCGCGTAGGTGTAGCGGGCATTGCCCACCACATAGCCTTCGCGGGGGTATTTTGCCTGAAGAGCGTCGTTGATGGCGTGTACCGTCCACCGGGCGGTGAAGGGATTGCCCACCTGGCGCTCCACCACCAGTACCAGTGCAGCGATGAGTACCAGTGCAGCCAGTGCGGCGATAACCCGGGTAAGGGGAGTGCGCCGGATCTGGGGCAGGGCCGGCCATTTGATTTTATTCATCCAAAGATTCCTCCTTTGGCTCGGATTTGCCCCGGCGAAGCCCGCCGAAGGCGAAGTGCAGCAGTCTTGCGATGAGCGCACCCACCAGCAATGCTGCCAGATACAGCCCGGCCTGCATCAAAGAGTAACGATTCGGTGTGCTGACCAGCAGCACCAAAGCCATGGGAATGGCGCTGATGACGGCTGCAAACCAGACGCTGCGGCGCAGAAATACATAACCCAGTGCTCCCAATGCGGGCAGGCCCCAGGCCAGGAATGGCCCGTTGGCCAGTGCCAGGCAGACCGCAAAGCCTGCCACCGCCATCAGAGCACTTTGGATCAGCAGTTTGCGCTGGATGCGTCCCAGCACCCGGGCGGCGTCCGGCTCCGGCGGGGGCAGTTGAATGCCGCCAGAATCCAGATAGGCCTGACAGGCGGGGCAGTGGGCCACATGGCTGTGTACCAGGGCTTCGCTGTCCTCGCTGGCAACGCCGTCGGCCACCAGCGGGATCAGGTCCCGACATACATCACAGGAAATGTCTGACACGATGCCTTTATTCATGGCATCGATCCCTCCTCTCGTTTCAGTTGTTCCCGCAGCCAGTTGCGGGTGCGGAAGTTCAGCATGCGGGCGGAATTTTCGGTGATGCCGCATGCCTGGGCAATCTCGGCGAAGGAGTAGCCCTGAGCCCGCATCAGCAGAACGGTGCGGGCGTTGGGCTTGCAGGCTTCCAGCAGCAGTCGGGCACGGCGGGCAAGCTCCCGGGTGTCGCATTCTTCCTCCAGACCCCGTGGGTCCGGCATGTCCTGCTCCAGATATCCGGCCAGCATATCGTCGTAGGAGAGCGTGGGCCGTTTGCGGCGCAGCGCATCCACCCACACGTTGCGGGCGATGGCGAACAGCCAGGTCTTCACGCTGCTGCGGCTTTCGAAGCGGCCGAAGGCGCGCACAGCCTTCAAAAAGGTCTCACTGAGCAGATCCTCCGCCCAGACAGGGTCATGGGTGAGCCCGCAGAGATAGCGGTAGATGTCCGAGCTGTAAAGCTGATACAATTCTTCCAGGTCCTGCAAGCGCACCCCTCCTTTCCGTCTGCTTGGGGTAGTTCCCCAAGCTATGATGTAAAACAGCCGTTTCGATTTATTAGACGGCGGAAGCGGCCGTCCGTTACACAAAAACGCAAAAAAATTCCGCCGGGCCCCGAAAGCTCGGCGGAATGGATCATGCGGTGGGTTTTGCCTTGCCGGTCAGCTGCTGCAGCAGCTGGGGCAGGAAATAAACGGCCTGCTTTGCCCACCAGGGCCAGTCGTGGCTCACGTCCTCGCCCCAGTAGTCCACAAAGGCGGGCATGCGCCGGTCGGTCAGAGCCTGGGCCATGGCCCGGGTGTCGGCCAGGAAATCGTCCTCGTAGGGGCCGCGGCCGCAGCACAGGAACAGAGGAGCCAGCCGGGTGGAAGGCAGGCCTTCGGTGTGCAGCAGGGGCAGGTATTCCAGCGGGCTGTTGCGCAGGGTCAGATCGTCGTGATAAGGCCCGAACCAGGGGGCAGCGGAATAGCTGCCGGACAAACAGATTGCACCGCACACAAGCTCCGGCCGGCGCAGATACAGGTTCAGCGCGTGGCCAGCGCCCAGGCTGCAGCCCAGCAGAGCCACCCGATTGTGGGTGCCGTCGTTCAAAGTCAGCACCCGGGGAATCAGCTCGCCTGCCAGGTAGTTGAACCAGCGTTCCTGCATCTCGCTGCGGGCCCGGCCCTCGCCGCTGCCCAGCCAGCTCTCGGCGTCCACGCTGTCGGCGCAGAACAGCTGAATTTTACCCGCGTCGATCAGCGGGGCCAGCGCGGCCACCATGCCGTGGTCCTCCCAATCGTAAAAGCGGCCTCCCTCACAGGCAAACGCCAGGCAGGGCAGGCCGGAATGGCCGAACACCTTGAACTCCATCTCCCGCTTCAAAAAGCGGCTGGGTTCCTTGTAATATTGGATCTCCACGCAAAATCCCTCCCGAAGCGGTGAAGCGTCACCGCGAATTGCATTACCTTCATTATAGAATGGCCGGGCGGACCGGTCAAGCGGACAAGGTGGAGCAGAACACAAAAAAGCCGGTCATCCGAAGATGACCGGCAGTTTTTGCGTTGAAAAATCAAACAGCGCGGGTAACCTTGCCCGAGCGCAGGCAGCGGGTGCAGGCGTAGATGTACTTGGGAGAACCGTCTACAATAGCCTTAACACGCTTCACGTTCGCCTTCCAGGTGCGGTTAGACCGACGATGAGAGTGGGAAACCTGGATGCCGAAGGAAACGCCCTTGCCACAACAATTGCACTTTGCCATTTGCTGCACCTCCTCGATATAATTTAAGTCGCTAGAATATAATAGCAAGCCGGACGGGAAAAATCAAGGGTTTTTTAAAAATATCTTTGAAAAACTCTGAAAAAGTCCCATTTTGCTTGTGAACGGCCCCAAAAAACGCTATAATAAAAAGCAAACTGCCGAATATGCCCCTCATTCGAGCCGGGCAGTGCGCAGTGGTTTGCCAAAGACATCCTACCTTATTTTATATAAGGCGTCAAATGAACAAAAAGGGAGAGTTTTATGGGTCTGATCAGTCCTGCCCAGTTGATGGTCTGGGTGATGCGCGGCCTTGCCATGCTGCTGGCCATTCCGGTGCATGAGTCCGCCCACGCCTGGGCAAGCGCCAAGCTGGGCGATCCCACCGCAAAGAATATGGGGCGGCTTTCGCTGAATCCTATGGCACACTTTGACCTGCTGGGTGCGGTTTGTATGATCGTGGCGGGTATCGGCTGGGCCAAGCCGGTGCCGGTGTACCCTCAGCGGTACAAGAATCCCAAGCTGGGCATGGCCCTCAGCGCGGCGGCGGGGCCGATTTCCAATCTGCTGCTGGCGTATCTGTCTATGATGCTGTATAAGCTGGCATACTATTTCCTGCCGGCGGGGATGCTGGCGGAGCTGGTACTGTATTTCCTTTACTACATGGTGGCCATCAACGTGTCGCTGGCAGTGTTCAATCTGCTGCCGGTGCCGCCCTTCGACGGCAGCCGCATTCTTCTGCTGGTGCTGCCCCGGCGGTTGTATTTCCGGGTGATGCAGTATGAGCGCCAGATTTTCATCGGTATGTTCATCCTGCTGATGCTGGGCGTGTTCGATGTGCCACTCTACTGGCTGAACAACGGCATGTGGAACATTCTGAACCACGCCACCGCCTTCATTGACCGGGCGGTCTATATGGCGGCGGGCATTGCGGTGTAAGGAGGGGAAAGCATGGAGACTTTGACCTTCCACCTGGAAGAATTCGACGGTCCGCTGGATGTGCTGCTCTATCTTGTGAGCAAGAACAAGATGAACATCTACGACATTCCCATCCTGGAGCTGATCGACCAGTACACCAGCCTGATCAACGGCCTGCAGGATAACCGGATGGAGGTGGCCAGTGAGTTCATCGAGATGGCTGCCCGTCTGGTGCAGATGAAGAGCTTTCTGCTTCTGCCCCGCAGCGAGGAAGCAGAGCGGATGAAGGAAGAGCTCACCGGTCAGCTGATTGAATACAGCGCCTGCAAAGAGGTGGCCCGCCAGCTGGGCGAACAGGCCGCCAGCCATTGCAGCTTTGTGCGCCCGCCTGTGGAGCTGGAGCAGGATAATACCTATCGCCTGACGCACGATGCCAGCTTGCTGGCCCAGGCGATGGAGTTGCTTTTGGGCCGGGGCAAGCGCCGCAAGGCTGCCCCCAGCCAGCAAAGCTTTGAGCCGCTGGTCACCGCGCCCTTTGTGTCGGTGGCGAGCCGGGTGGTGCACGTGCTGCGCAGCATCGTTACCGGCCGGGTGGCAAGCCTCCGCGGGCTATTTAACCGGGGCGGAAGCCGCAGCCAGACGGTGGCCACCTTTCTGGCGGTGCTGGAGCTGATTCGCGCGGGTCGTATTGAGATCGACGACCAGGAGAGCCTCACCGTGCGCCGGGGCCGGATGAAGAAACAGGAGAGTTGACAAAAGGCATGACACAAAAGGAAAAGGAATACAAGGCGGCTGTGGAGGCCATCCTGTTTGCCCATGGCGACGCCATCGGAGCGGACAAGATCGCCGAGGCGCTGGAGATCCCGAAGGATCACACCGTAGCCATTCTGGAGCAGCTGCAGAAGGAATACGAAAAGGCGGACCGGGGCCTGTGCATCCTGCCCCTGGGCGACAAGTGGCAGATGGCCACCAAAACCGCCGTGCAGGAGCCGGTGAAACGGGTGCTGGACAATCGGCGCAACACGCCCCTTTCCCAGGCAGCGCTGGAGGTGCTGGCGATCATCGCCTACAACCAGCCGGTGTCCCGCGGATTTGTGGAGCAGGTGCGCGGCGTGGACTCCTCGTCCACCATCGCAAAGCTGATGGAAAAGGGTCTGGTGGAGGAGGCCGGACGGCTGGATCTGCCCGGCCGGCCCATCAGCCTGTGCACCACTGAGGTGTTTCTGCGCACCTTTGGTCTGGCAACGCTGGAGCAGCTGCCCCCGCTGCACGAGGGCGACGGCGTTCAGCTGGAGATGGCGGGCAGTACGGGCGAGACCCAGGCCTGACCCATCCCATGAAGTAAAATGGGTAAGGAGGCGAGCCGATGGCTGTTTTATGGCTGATCCTGAAGGGGATCGGGTGGGTTTTGCTGGTGCTTCTGGCGCTGCTCATCGCTGCGCTTCTGGTTCCGGTGACCGCTGAACTCTGCTATGAGAAGGGGCAGTTCAGCGCCGCGCTTCGGGTGCTGGCGGTGCGGGTGAAGCTGTATCCCCGCCCGGAAAAACCGGAAAAGCCCCAAAAGCAGAAGAAACCCCGAAGACCGAAAAAAGCAAAGCCTGTAACGAAGAAGCCCACGGCACAAGCAGCTGCCGAACAGGAGAAAGCGGCAGCAACAGAGCAGACACCAGCGCACAAGCCGCAGGCAGAAGTGTCTGAGCAAAAGCAGGCGGCACTCCAGCCCGCTGCCCGACAAACCGGCAAAGCCACTGCCCGGCCGCCGCAGCAAAAGCCGGAAAAAACGCTGCAGGAAACCCTGGACTGGGTGCTTGCCTGGGTGCGCACCGGCGGTCAGATTCTGCGCCGCCTGCTGGAAGGCTTCAAGATCCATCACATTCAAATCTATCTGCCGGTGCATGGGGAAAGTGCCGCTTCCACTGCGCTGGCTGTGGGCGCGGTACACGCGGGCCTTGGTGCCAGCTTCGGCATGCTGCAGAATTTTTTAGATCTGCGCATGGAGCAGCTGGTCATCGAGCCGGATTATACCGGCGAACACCAGGGGCGGGAACATTTCTCTTGTAAAATCACGTCCCATCTGATTATAATGGTAATAACAGGAGTCTGGGCGCTGCTTCGCCTGCATAAGGAAAAGCTGATCTGACCGCCGCCCGGCTCGCATTGAAACAAACGGAACATCCCGGCCCCGCAAGGCCGGTTGCATCACAGGAGGGAAACAACTATGGCTGAACGTCCGCTTGAGGGTATGATGCGCGTCACCCTGGATAAGATCCGTCCGGCGGTTCCGACTTCGGCGCCAAGACCACCAAGGAGCTGTTCGGCGGCGGAAGCGGCGCAGGCGTGTCGGTCACCCCGGTGGCCTTCCTGGTCATTAAGGACGGCAACGTGCGCACCATCCAGCTGGCGGACCACAACAGCACCGTGGACCGGGCGCTGAACATGGTGCCCGAGCTGGTGGACAAGCTCACCGGCCTGCTGAACAAGGGTGAGGCCGCAGCGGCCGACCCGGCACAGAACCAGTAAACCAAGCCGGGCGGCATGTTGAATCTGCCGCCCGCTTTTTCTGCAATCAACCAACAGAGAATATGAGGAACGGATTATGGCATTGGAACGAGTACAAAAGGTAATGGCCGAGCAGGGCATGTGCTCCCGCCGCGCAGCGGAGCAGATCATTCTGGAGGGCCGGGTGAAGGTGAACGGTCACCCGGTAAACCTGGGCGATAAGATGGACGTGAACCGGGATACCCTGAGCATCGACGGCCAGCGCATCCGCCTGGAGAAGAAGCAGGAATACCACTACCTGATGCTGCACAAGCCCCGCGGCTTTGTGACCACTACCAGTGACGAGCGCGGCCGCAAGACCGTGATGGACCTGCTGGCCGATTACCCGGCCCGGGTCTTCCCGGTGGGCCGTCTGGATAAGGACAGCGAGGGTCTGCTGCTGCTCACCAACGACGGCAGCTTTGCCAACCTGATGATGCATCCCTCCCATGGTGTGAGCAAGCTCTACCGGGTGACCGTGCGTCCCCGCGCGGACGAGAGCCAGGTTATTGCTCTGAGCAAGGGCGTTACCCTGGACGACGGCAGCGTCACCCAGCCCGCGGTGATCAACGTGGTGGTGGATGAGCCGGGCCGCACCGTGATGGAAATGACCATCAAGGAGGGCAAGAACCGGCAGAT
>NZ_JAGHKE010000043.1:0-17860 GCF_017889395.1 Allofournierella sp.
CCTCGTAAGCCGCTCCATTTTTTTGGTGCTGTGGCCAAGTGGTAAGGCAAAGGTCTGCAAAACCTTCATTCACCAGTTCAAATCTGGTCAGCACCTCCACATGGAAAGATGGCTGAGCTGGTCTAAGGCGCACGACTGGAAATCGTGTGTGGGCCATAAACCCACCGAGGGTTCGAATCCCTCTCTTTCCGCCAAAGAAAAGAACCGATCGAGCATTTGCTCTTTCGGTTCTTTCTTTTTGCAGTAGAAGATGGGATTCGAACCCGAAAGGGTGATTGCCTAAAAACCTGCCGGTGGCAGGTTTTTAGGCAATCTGCGCGCCGGGGCTGTGTCCCTAAGCGCGGGAAGCTTTGCGCAGCAAAGATTTCCAAATCCCTCTCTTTCCGCCAGAAAAATCCGTAAGCTGAAAGGCTTGCAGATTTCTTTTTGCTATAATAAAACTGATTGTTCATTCATACCCAAACATTTTTGAACATCAGACACATAAAAAGAGCACCCGGCAGCACCGAAAGCGCATGGCTTGATTTTTGCCGGGTGTTCATTGCCGCAGAGTATTAGCTTGCTTTAGGGTCGTCCAGCGTCAGCCAGTCCAGCTGCGCAGGGTCCACGCCGACGGTACAGTAAAACAGCCGGGCATCAATGCGCAGGATCGCGCACAGGCGCAAAAGCAAGCGTCCGCTGGGAGTACGCCGCCCGCTTTCAATCTGCTGATACCACCGGGTCGAGATCCCTGCAAGTTCGGCGACGCTTTCTTGCGTAAGACCCAATTGGTGACGGCAGACAAAGAGCTCAGATGAAAATGCATGTTTGAATTTCATACCGCAAGATTACCTCCTTTACTTCTTATTATATAGTGTAGTGCGTTTTGCGTTTTTGTGGAGAAAAAGGTGCTGATGTAGGCAAATTTGGCGGGATTGCGCTGTTTTTGTGCCAAAAATGCCGACAAAACAGAGCGGCCAAGAGGGCGAAAAGGTTCGGGATGTACTGGACAGATTACTGATGCTCTGTTATGATAAACTCATAAAGAAAAGTGCGCTGTGTCTGCTTTGCGGAAAGTATAACAAAAAAAGAATGAAATGGCGTGCGGCATGGCTTTTGATTGCGAAATATGGTATACTGAAAAAAATAGTATTCGATTCAACTTGGACGGTATACGGCTGTTTAAGAAAAAGCAGGTGTACTGTCCAATGTAAAGTGGGGATTTTGGCTGTGAGTTTGGAAGTAACGATGTTCGGCGGCTTTGCGCTGCGGCACAACGGAAATACGCTTAAATTAGAGCGAAATAACGTCACACGCTCCATGCAGGTATTGCAGATGCTTCTGTTCCATGGGGAAGAGGGTGTGCCCAAGGACGTGCTGATGGACCAGTTGTTCGGTTACGAGGATGGTGTAACCAATCCGGCCAATAACTTGAAGGTGACCATCAGTAACCTGCGGCGTATCCTGAAGCAGGTCGGCCTGGAGGATACTACTGTGCTGTTCAAGGCGGGCAGCTATCACCTGGTCACGTCGGAAGAGATCACTGTGGATGCCTTCCGGTTCCAGCAGACGGCAGAACAGGCGCTGGAGGCCCAAGGCGATGAGCGAATCGATCTGCTGGAGTCGGTATGTGATCTTTACAACGGCGACTTCCTGCCTCATCTGGCAGGCTGCGATTGGGCGATGGTGGCGGCAGTCCATTATAAAGAGGAATACGCCGCCTGTGTGCATGCTCTTTGTGCGGAGCTGAGCCAGCGACAGGACTGGCAGCGGATGCTGCGCATCGCTACCCAGGCTTCGGGCCTGTGCCCGCAGGAGGACTGGGACATCCTGCGTATCCAGAGCCTGCTTGCCATGCAGCGCTATCAGGAGGCCAAAGAGGTCTACGAAGAGACCGCCAACCGAATGCTGGATGAATTCGGCGTCAAGCCCAGCGACCGGCTGAATGAGTGCATGCGTCAGCTGGAAAATGTGCTGCCCAGCAGCAAGGCTTCTCTGGAGCAGCTGCAGGAGGTCCTGAAAGAAGAGGATGTGTCCCGCGGAGCGTATTATTGTCCCTTTCCCAGCTTCATCGATACATACCGTACGGTCAGCCGTATGCTGGAGCGCAGCGGGCAGTCGGCCTATCTGATGATGTGTTGGGTCACTGACAAGCAGGGGCACCGCATTGAGCAGCGTGGCCAGGTGGCCCAGGTGATGCCCCAGGTAGGCGAGGCGATCCATTCCGCTCTGCGCCGGGGTGACATTTATACTCGTGCAGAGGATGACCGCTTCCTGATCCTGCTTACGGGCATCAACCGGGAGAACTGCAGTATCGTTATTCAGCGCATCGACGATTGCTACACCGCTCTGCGCCGGGGCAGCCGCGGCCCTGCTGTGACCCTCCACTATAAGATGGCCCCTGTGGGCGATATGAGCCCCCAGCAGTGGAAAAGCGGCAGCGTGAACTGGGGCTGAGTCGCGCCATTCATCCTGCCGGCTATTGTGGGCGCATGTTCAGATGCGGCCGTTGTTAGGCCATCAACCGCCGCAAGAGCGTTGACGGCAGGTGATTCCGGCAGTAAAATAAAAAGGAGCCGGCTGTGAAGGCAAAACGCCTGTTCACAGCCGGCTTTTATTTATCGGAAAGGGGGAGTGGTCCATGCCCACACCCACAAAACAGACGAAACGAAAATTCGGTCTGCTGGATTTTGTGCGTATTATTCTGGTGCTGGTGATCCTGTGTGCGCTTGGCGTGATTGCCTACCGCCTGTGGGACTACAAGATCGGAACGGACCGCTATAATCAGCTGCAGCAGCAGGCGGTGCAGCCAGTGGAACCGGTTCAGGAGGAAGCCCCGGAGGAGGGCTTTGTTCCGCTGGATATTGACTTCGACACACTGCGGGAGGAAGGGCCGGACATCATCGGCTGGATCGATTTCGATTCGGTGGAGATCAGCTATCCCATCGTGTACAGCGGCGACAACAGCTATTATCTGCGCCGCCTGTGGGACGGCAGCTACAATCAGGCGGGCACCCTGTTCCTGGAGGGCAACAACCAGAGCCTGGATGATCTGCATGCCATCGTATACGGGCACAACATGCGCAACGGCACCATGTTTGCCCCCTTGAAGGAATATCTGGACCCGGAATTTTTTGCGGCGAACGGCGGCTGGTTTACCCTGTATACCCCGGAAGGGGCCTGGCGCTATCAGCTGTTTTCCATCCACGAAGCCGAACCGGATGATCCGCTTTATACGGTGGGCTTCGTGGTGGGGGATGAATACACCGAATTTTTGAAGACCTTGCGGGAGGCACGCCTGTATGATACCGGCGTAACGGTGTATTCCGACGATCATGTACTTACCCTGAGCACCTGCACCGACGACGGCAACGACCGAATCGTGGCCCATGCCCGCCGGGCCGAAGCGGTGGAGCTGCCCTGAGGGGAAGAAAATAAGGGCAATACCGCACAATTCACGCCTAACGGCTCAGACGGCGTATCACGCCAAAATTTTCTGTGCTATTTTCCCAAAATGCTCGCCAATCCACCAAGGATTGGCTGTGCTTTTTGGTTCATATCACAAAAATTTTCCGGCGCGTTCCACCATCTGGAATTGTGCGGCATTGCCTAAGGGAGTGTGAGGAGCAATGGCAATGCGTTTGACCCCGGACCAGCAGGCCATGCTGGACGGTGCAAAGGGAGAGACCTTGGCCAAGGTTATGAAGACCCTGGTGATGTACGGCGAGGCCTTCGGCGCCGAGGAAATGGTCCCGGTGACGGCGGAGAAGGGGCATCTGGTGACCAGCTTTGGTCTTTCCATGATGAAGCCGGTGTACGACCTGATGGATCAGCTGATTGAAGGCGGTGCAGTAAACGGCCAGAAGTTCAGTGTGGACCCCCGGCCGCTGGACCCCAATGTGCCCACGAACCTGCTGCAGAAGCTGGTGTTCAAGTTCATGTATTCCAAGCAGGAGGACTACGAGGCGCAGCTGCGGCAGCTGGGCCTTCTGGAGGACGATGCCTTCACCTGCACCTGCTACCTGCCCCAGGTGGGCAACGAGCCGAAGCAGGGCCAGGTGCTGAGCTGGGCGGAATCCAGCGCGGTAGTGTATGCCAACAGTGTGCTGGGCGCCCGCTGCAACCGGAATTCCGGCATTCTGGAGCTGTTCGGCTCCATCGCCGGGTGTGTGCCCAAGTTCGGCCTGCTCACCGATGAGGGACGCAAGGCCAGCTGGGTGGTGGAAGTGAAGACCAGCCGCCGCCCGGAGGCGCAGATCCTGGGCAGCGCCATCGGCATGAAGGTGATGGAGGACGTGCCCTACATCCAGGGACTGGACCAGTGGCTGGGCGGCCAGCTGGATGATGCGGCCAAGGCCTACCTGAAGGACATGGGCGCAGCCAGTGCCAGCAACGGCGCGGTGGGTCTGTACCATGTGGAGGGCATCACTCCGGAGGCCTGCCAGCAGGGCAAGGCGCTCATCCGGCCGGACGCGCAGGTCTATGTGATCGACGACGCGGAACTGGAGCGGGTGCGGGCCGGCTATCCCTGCATCTGGAAGGACCCCAATGCCAAGCCGAAGCTCTGCTTTGTGGGCTGCCCTCATCTTTCGCTGGAGCAGCTGAACCAGTGGGCCGGCGATCTGTGCGCCGCGCTGGAACAGGCAGGCCGCAAAACCGTTGCGGTGCCCACCGTGTTTACCGCCGCCCCTGCGGTGGCCAAGGCCTTTGCGAAAACGCCCGCCGCCGCCCGGTTGAAGGGTACGGGCGTGGTGCTTTCCTCCATCTGTCCGCTGATGTACATGAACAATCCGCTGTGCGGCAAGATGCCGGTGGCCACCAGCTCCAACAAGCTGCGCACCTATTCCTCGGCCCGTTACTACACCGATGCCGAGATGCTGCAGATCATGGTGAAAGGGGAGTGCTGAGATGAAACAGTTCAAGGGCCGCCCGGTGGTGCCGGGCAAGGCAAAGGCGGAGGCGCTGGTTTCCCACGGGGGCTTCAACACCCTGGCCAGCTTCCAGAAGAGCCTGATGTTCGGCGACAAGAACGCCACCTGTTCCGACCAGAACAACCCCGATCTGTACCAGAAGCCCATGGCGGGCAAGGCACTGTGCCTGCCCATGACCATCGGCTCCACCACCGGCGGCATGGTGCTGTACACCGCCGCCTGCATGGGCCGTCAGCCCGCCTGTCTGCTGTTCAGCCAGCCCATCGACAGCCTGGCCGCAGCAGGAGCGATTCTGGCGGGCGTCTGGAGCGAGAACCCCATGCCCACCGTGGACAGCCTGGGCGAGGAGTTTCTGCAGGCAGTGAAGACCGGCGACTCCATCACCGTGGAGGAAGACGGCACCGTGACCGTGGGCTGAGGCTTCTGCCGGACACAGAAAGCAAAAAAGAAAGACCGCCGGGTGGTTTGCAGGCACCCGGCGGTCTTTCTCTGCTTGAGAGCTGAAAAAGGAAGAATACATATGGTATTGGGAAATGTCGAATCTACAGATGGGAGCGTTTTCCGGCCGCTCCCGGGCCGGATCAGACCAGCTGTGCGCCCAACGCGCGGCAGGCAGCCTCGGCGGTTTCGTCCGGCGCGTCGCAGCAGATCACGCCCTCGCCCACCAGAGCCGCGCCCGCTTCGGTGCAGCGGTCCTGCCAGGTGCGCATCCACTCGCCGTCGCCCCAGCCGTAAGAGCCGAACAGGCCCAGCTTTTTGCCGCTGAGGGCGGACTCACAGGCGGTGAACATGGGCTCGAACTCGCCCTCCTCCAGCTGCTCCGCACCCATGGAGGGGCAGCCGAAGGCCACCGCGTCATAGGCAGGCAGCTGCTCGGGGCCGAATTCCGCCGCGGTGAGCAGGATGGCCTCGCCGCCTGCACCGCGCACACCCTCGGCCACCTGAGCGGCCATCTGTTCGGTATTGCCGGTGCCGCTCCAATATACAACTGCGATCTTACTCATCGTCATACACATCCTTTCGGGAAAGTAAAAATGCTTCAGGCGGCCACGGTGAGCTGCAGCACGCTGCGCCCGCCGCTGAACAGCCGCCAGTAAACGCCCCGGCATTTCTGATACTTGGCGAACAGCTTGGCGGTCTCGCATTCGTTGCAATAGACCTTCCAGCAGCCGGAGCATTTATAATGGGCGCCGCCGTGCTGAATGAAGCCCTGCACATCGCCCAGCGGATAGCTGAGAAACAGACCGATCTCGTGGGGGAAGGAGTCCTGGGTGCAGAGCCGCTGACTCAGCCGCTCCAGTGCTGCCTCCGGGGAAAGGCTCCGGTAGCCGCACTCGGCCAGGAATTCCGCCACGCCGGGTTTGCGCAGATCG
Source organism: Allofournierella sp. (assembly GCF_017889395.1). Taxonomy (NCBI): domain Bacteria; kingdom Bacillati; phylum Bacillota; class Clostridia; order Eubacteriales; family Oscillospiraceae; genus Allofournierella; species Allofournierella sp. Next base: position 6,284 of record NZ_JAGHKE010000043.1, read on the forward strand.
GCGGCCAGACGCAGCGGCCGGTACACATAGATCAGCGCACAGCCGTTTTTGGCCCGCAGCAGCCGCAGGCAAACACCCTTGGACTCCAGCGCCCGGTGCCAGCCCTGTACCTGAGCGGCCAGCTGCTCCCGGCTGCTGTAGCGGCAGGAAAACAGGTTGGCGGTTTTCAGGTTGGCCAGCGTGGGGGAACAATGGTCAATGAGGTAACGGTCCAGCGGCATGGCGGGGGCTCCTTTCGGCGGTTTGTTTTTTTGCGGTTAGCGTTAACTAACTTGATTGCATTATAGCACGCCTCACAGCGGCGCGCCTTTAAAATCTTGGCTGGTTCTTTCAAAAAATGATCCCGGCAGTGGTTGACATTGCAGGTGAGTTAGTTTATACTAATTTTGAAGTTAGAAATGACTAACTGCAGGCTGAAATGCCTGCTAGCCTTCTATATAAAAGGAGAGAGAACCATGAACCGAGAATTGCTTCAGGCCATTTATGATCACCGGGCCATCTGCACGGCAGTGGAGCAGCGGCAGGAGGAGCAGGCGCTGGAGCTGTGGGAGGAGAAGGCCCGGCTGCTGAGTCAGGCGGAACCGGCCGAGCGCAGCGCCATGCTGGAGGCGCTGAGCCAGAGCCTGTACGACCATATTTTACGGGTACAGGGGGCGGCCCCGGTGGAGTTCCGCCACACCAGCCGGGAGATGTACGCCCGCACGCTTCCCCAGGCGGCGCTGGCGGGCCATGGGGCCGAGATGATCCGCCAGTACATCCGGCGCATGAATGAGGATGGCCGGCAGGATGATCACATCCGCATGGCCTGCTGCTACATCACCACCCACCTGAGTGAGCCCTTCACGCTGGAAACGGTGGCCAAGCATGTGTTTGTGAGCAAGTGCTACCTGTGCCGGATGTTCCGCAGCCAGACCGGGCAGAGCTTTTCTCAGTATGTGACCGCTCAGCGGCTGGAACGTGCCGAGCACCTGCTGCGCCACAGCGGTCTTTCCATCGACCGGATCGCTGAACAGTGCGGCTTTGGCAGTGCGGCTTATTTTGCAACCACCTTCCGGCGGCGCAACGGCATGGCTCCCAGCGCCTGGCGGCGGCAGCTGCGGACCCAGCAGAAGGCGGGGTGAGCGGCATGGAGTTGGAACGCAAGCGGAAGAACGAGCAGGAGATGGTGGAGAAGATGATCCGCATCTATTGCAGGGGAAAGCACAAAAGCAAAAAAGGCTGCCTGTGCCCGCAATGTCAGGCCCTTGCCGATTACGCCCGTGCCCGCACCCAGCGCTGCCCCCGCATGGCGGAAAAGACCTTTTGCAGCGCCTGTCCCCGCCCATGCTATAAGCCTGAGCTGCGGGAGCAGATGAAGCAGGTGATGCGCTACGCAGGCCCTCGGATGCTGCTGCACGACCCGGTGGCAGCGGTGCGCCATCTGGTGCTGACCCGTTCACTCTGAGCGATTTTATCCAAAAGAACCGAAAGGCCCCGATTCATCCGAATCGGGGCCTTTTTTGGCCTGAAAACCGGCAAAATGTAAAAATAGTATGAAATGAGATTGGATATATTGACAAGGAAGCAAAAGATGAATAAAATACTTAGGTAACATAATTAATATGGATAACAACTGACGTAGTCAGTCGAGAAAGGGGGAGAAGATGAAGGAAATGGAGAACAGCAACGCGCTGCAGATGCTGCGCGCCATGGACCGCATCCGGCGGGCCTGGAAGAACGCCAGCCCCAGTGAAACACTGAACAAATCGCAGTTTTTCACCCTGATGACCCTGCACAACAAGGGGGCGGATGTGTTTGGCGGAAGCTGCCCGCACACCGACCCCTACGAGCCGATGACCCTGTCGGCGCTGGCGAAGGCGATGAATCAGAGCATGCCTGCGGTGAGCCAGCGTATCCGGCGGCTGGAGGAGCTGGGGTATGTGTGCCGCACACCGGACGAGAATGACCGGCGCACGGTGTGGATTGGCCTCACGGAGTCGGGCAACACGATGTTGCAGGAAAACTGCCGGGATATGTTCCGGCGGCTGGAGCGGATGATGACCCGCCTGGAGCGGCAGGGAGAACGAACTCCCGCCCAGGTGATCGAGGCCTTCAACTCCCTGGCGGATGCCATGGAGGAGGAGTTCGGCGCGCCCTGAACCCGGTGTGGCCGGTGAAACAAAGCAAATTTAACAGCTGCCGCCCGCTTGCGGGTGGCGCTGGCAGTAAGGAGAAACGAGTATGCTGAAACTGAAGCGATATTTAAAGCCCTATCTGGGCCTGCTGCTTGTGGGCGTGGCGCTGCTGTTCGGCCAGGCAATGCTGGAGCTGACGCTGCCCAACTACATGAGCGACATCGTGAACGTGGGCCTGCAGCAGGGCGGCATCACCCAGGCGGCGCCTGAGGTCATTGACAGTGATGCCATGGCTATGATGCAGATGTTCATGTCCGAGGAGGATAAGGCTCTGGTGGATGCGGCCTACCAGCCTCTGGGCGAACGGGAGGACGCAGACAAGCTGAAAGAGACCTACCCCAATGCAGGGGATGAGGATCTGGCGCTGGCCGCCGACCCGGAGAATGGTGCAAACGATGCCTTCAATCGGGCAGCCTATGCCCTGGTGAACATGATGGAGGAGCTGGCCCCTGCCGATTCCTCCACCGAAACCGAGGAGCAGGCCAGCGGTACGCTGGATGCCGGCGCTATGGCCCAGCTCACCGCCATGCTGCAGAGCGGCGCGCTGGATGAGCAGCTGAATGAAGCCATCGCCACCGCGGCAGTGACTCCCGAAAGCATGCTGGAGCAGACCGGCGTGGTGCTGACCAAGAGCTTTTACACCCAGCTGGGCGCGGACACCGATGCCATCCAGACTGCCTATATCCTGAAGATCGGCCTGCGCATGGCGGGCCTTGCCATCCTGCTTACCGTGTGCGCCATCTCCGCGGGCTTCTGCATGGCGCGCCTGGGCGCGGGCGTGGGCCGCGATCTGCGGCGGGATGTATTCCGCAAGGTGAGCTACTTCAACAACAACGAGATGGACCAGTTCTCCGGCGCCAGCCTGATCACCCGGTCCACCAACGATATCACCCAGGTGCAGAACTTTTTGAGCATTGGCCTGCGGATGATGTGCTTTGCTCCCATCATGGGCATCGGCGGCCTGATCATGGGTCTGTCCAAGTGCCTGAATCTGGCATGGGTGCTGGCCCTGGCTCTGATCGTGATGCTGGGCCTGATCCTCACCCTGTTCGCGGTGGCCATGCCCCGTTTCAAGAAGATGCAGACCCTGATCGACCGGCTGAACCTGGTGAGCCGGGAGGAGCTGAGCGGCCTGATGGTGGTGCGCGCCTTCTCCAACCAGCCCTTCATGCAGAACCGGTTTGAAAAGGCCAACAAGGACCTGACCGGCAATACTCTGTTTGTGAACCGGGCCATGGCTACCATGATGCCCTTCATGATGCTGGTGATGAACGGTCTGTCGCTGCTGATCGTCTGGTTCGGCGGCAAGCAGATCGCCGCCAGCAATCTGCAGGTGGGCGATATGATGGCCTTCATCCAGTACGCCATGCAGGTGATTATGAGCTTCTTGTTCATCAGCATGATGTTCATCATGGTGCCCCGTGCCTCGGTCTCCGCCGAGCGTATCAACGAGGTGCTCACCTGTGAGAGTACCGTGGCTGACCCCGCTCAGCCCACCGAGATGAACCACCCGGTAAAAGGCGTTGTGGAGTTCAAGGATGTTTCCTTCCGGTACGAGGGCGCGGATGCCAACGTGCTGGAGCATGTGAGCTTCACTGCCCGCCCGGGCGAGACGGTGGCCTTTATCGGCGCCACCGGTTCCGGCAAATCCACCCTGGTAAACCTGATTCCCCGGTTCTACGACGCCACCGAGGGCAGCATCACCGTGGACGGCGTGGACGTGCGCCAGCTGCGTCAGAAGGATCTGCGCGAGGCCATCGGCTATGTGCCCCAGAAGGGCCTGCTGTTCAGCGGCACTGTGGCCACCAACCTGCGCTACGGCCGGGCCGATGCTTCGGATGAGCTGCTGAAGGAAAGCGCGGACATCGCCCAGGCCACCGAGTTCATCCAGACTCTGGAAAACGGCATGGATACCGCCATCAGCCAGGGAGGAACCAACGTATCCGGCGGTCAGCGCCAGCGGCTTTCCATCGCCCGTGCGTTGGTGAAGCAGGCTCCCATTTATATCTTTGACGACACCTTCTCCGCCCTGGACTTCAAGACTGACGCAAAGCTGCGCGCGGCGCTGAAGGGCTATACCGAGCAGTCCACGGTGTTCATCGTGGCGCAGCGTGTGTCCACCATTATGCATGCGGACCAGATCCTTGTGCTGGATGAGGGCCGCGTGGTGGGCAAGGGCACCCATGAGGAGCTGCTGAAAAACTGCGAGACCTACCGCGAAATCGCGGAAAGTCAGCTTTCGAAGGAGGAATTGGCATAATGGCAGGACCGATGAGACACGGCCCCGGCGCAATGGCCGTGGGCGAAAAAGCCAAGGACTTCAAGGGCACCATGAAAAAGCTGCTGGCCTACATGCGGCGCTACCTGCCCAGCATTGTGCTGGCGCTGCTGTGCGCTGTGGGCGGCACGGTGTTCTCCATCTTCGGACCCAAGATTCTGGGTCAGGCAACCACCAAGCTGTTTGAGGGCGTGATCGCCATGCTCACCGGCACCGGCGGTATTGATTTTGCGGCCATCGGCCAGATTTTGCTGTTCCTGGCCGGTTTGTATGTGCTCAGTGCGCTGCTGTCTTACGTGCAGGGCTGGGTAATGGCCGGCATCGCCACCAAGGTGAGCTACGCCATGCGTACCGATATCAGCCAGAAGATCGACCGGCTGCCCATGTCCTATTTTGACCGGGTGCCCCACGGTGAGGTGCTCAGCCGCATCACCAACGATGTGGATATGGTCACCCAGACCCTGAACCAGAGCCTTTCCCAGGTGGTCACTCAGCTGACCATGATCGTGGGCGTGCTGTGCATGATGCTTTCCATCAGCCCGCTGATGACTCTGATCGCCATCTGCATTCTGCCGGTGTGCCTGGTGATTGTGATGAACGTGGTGCGCCACAGCCAGAAGTTCTTCCGCCGCCAGCAGGAATACCTGGGTCATGTGAACGGCCATGTGGAAGAGATGTACGGCGCCCATGTGGTGGTCACCGCCTTCAATGGCCAGGAAGAGAGCATCGAGAAATTTAACGGCCTGAACGAAAAGCTGTACCAGAGCGCCTGGAAGAGCCAGTTTTTGAGCGGCATGATGATGCCCCTGATGAACTTTGTGAGCAACCTGGGCTATGTGGCCATTTGTGTGCTGGGCGGCTTCCTTTCGCTGAACGGCACCATCACCGTTGGTGATATCCAGGCCTTCACCCAGTATGTGCGCCAGTTTACCCAGCCCATCACCCAGCTGGCCAATATCTCCAACCAGCTGCAGATGACTGCCGCGGCTGCCGAGCGCGTGTTCCTGTTCCTGGAAGAGCCGGAGGAAGTGCCGGACACCAAGGAGCCGGTACCCAGCAGCGAGATCAACGGTTCGGTCTACTTTGCCCATGTGCACTTCGGTTATGTGCCGGAGAAGACCATCATCAACGACTTCTCCGCCATTGTGCAGCCGGGCACCAAGGTGGCCATCGTTGGTCCCACCGGCGCGGGCAAGACCACCATGGTCAAGCTGCTCATGCGCTTCTACGATGTGAGCGACGGCGCCATTCTGCTGGATGGCTACGATGTGCGCCAGTTTGAGCGAGGCGATATGCGCAGCGCCTTCGGTATGGTGCTGCAGGATACCTGGCTGTACAACGATACCATTCGGGAGAACATCCGCTTCGGCCGTCTGGATGCCTCCGATGAGGATGTGCTGGCAGCTGCCAAGGCCGCTCAGGTGGACCATTTTGTGCGCACCCTGCCCCAGGGCTACGACACCATTCTGAACGAGGATGCCAGCAACATCAGCCAGGGCCAGAAGCAGCTGCTCACCATTGCACGGACCATCATCTCGGACCCCAAGATTCTGATTCTGGACGAAGCCACCTCCAGCGTGGATACCCGCACCGAGCTGGCCATCCAGAAGGCCATGGACGAGCTGACCCGTGGCCGCACCAGCTTTATTATTGCCCACCGCCTGTCCACCATCCGGGATGCGGATATGATCCTGGTGATGAAGGACGGCGACATCGTGGAAACCGGCAACCACAACGAGCTGCTTGCCAAGGGCGGCTTCTACGCCAACCTGTACAACAGCCAGTTTGCGAACGGCGAGGAATAAGCCGGCGAAAGGGTAAAAACTCTGTGAAAACCGTTGACCTTGCCACCGGAAAACTGGTATAGTAAAGCCAGTTGAAAAGGGAGTAGTTGCAAGCCGCTTCGTCAACAGCACGGCAAATGCCTGGCGAAGCGGGCCGGTTTGCTCACAGCGCGGTAACAAGACTTTTCGGCACAGTGTTTGCTGTGCCGAAAGGTCTTTTTTTTATTGCCGGGCCGGGGGCGGGCCAAACGGAAAGGAGGCAGAGCAATGGCCACAATGTATCTGATGGTGGGAATTTCCGGTGCGGGCAAGACCACCTGGGCCAAAACCCGGCTGGCCGGGGCGGAGTACATCGGGTCGGATGGCATCCGCATGGAGCTGTTCGGCAAGGAGCTCACTTTGAAGGGGTACCACCGGGTACACCGAATCATGAACCAGCGCATGCGCGCCGCGCTGGAGCAGGGCAGAGACGTGGTGGTGGATTCGGTGCATCTGTCCCGTCGGGCGCGGCGGCGGGTGCTGCGGGCGGTGCCTCAGGGGGTGCGCTGTGTGGCGGTGTGGATCGACACCGGCGTGGTGCAGGCCATCCGGAATGATGCCTGCCGTCAGCGGCATGTGCCCTTCTTTGCCATCGCTCTCATGCGCCGCCGTCTGGTGGAGCCGAAAGAGGAAGAGGGCTTTCACGAGATCCGGCGCATCTCCTGGCAGGAGCGGGCGGAAAGCGCAGCATGGAAAAATGGCATCAAATATGAAAAAAATGAAAATCCTGCAAAAATCACTTGACGGGGCCTGCCTGCCGTGGTATAGTTAACCCAAGTTGAAAAGGGAGTAGTTGCAAGCCGCCTTGTCAACATCACGGCCTCAAAAGGGCCTGGCAGGGTGCGCCGCTTCTTAATGAGTCGGTAACAAGACTTTTCGACAGCAACGCTTTGCGCGTGCTGTCGGGAAGTCTTTTTTCTTTTGCGAAAAAAGACTTCCCGCCGGGCGAAACGGGCAAACTAGGAAAAAGGAGAATGAACGTATGGAACAAACTTATTTTGACAAAACTGTTCCGCAGGCCCTGGAGCAGGTAAAGGCCACCGCGGACGGTCTGTCCGCTCAGGAGGCCGCCCGGCGGCTGGAGGAGCACGGCCCCAACCAGCTGGCGGAGGGCAAAAAGAAAAGCCCGCTGGTGGTATTCCTGGAGCAGTTCAAGGACCTGCTGGTCTTTATTCTGGCCGTGGCCGCGGTGATCTCCATGGTGTCCGGCAATGTGGAGAGCACGCTGGTCATTTTTGCGGTGCTCATCATGAACGCGGTGCTGGGCACCGTGCAGTATCTGAAGGCGGAAAAAAGCCTGGAAAGCCTGAAGGCCATGTCCGCTCCGGTGGCCAAAGTCCTGCGGGACGGCGTGCGCCAGGAGGTGGCGGGTCCCAAGGTGGTGCCCGGTGACATCGTGTACCTGGAGGCGGGCGATCTGGTGGTTGCCGACGGCCGTCTGCTGGAGTGCTACTCGTTGAAGGTGAACGAAAGCTCGCTGACCGGTGAGTCCGAGGCGGTGGAGAAGACCGCCGACGCTCTGCCCGCGGGCAAGACCGCGCTGGGCGACCAGAAGAACATGGTGTTCTCCGGCTCGCTGGTCACCTACGGTCGCGCAGTCATGCTGGTCACCGGTACCGGTATGAACACCGAGCTGGGCCACATCGCCGAGCTGATGAACCAGACCCAGCAGCGCAAGACCCCCCTGCAGAAGAGTCTGGATGATTTCTCCGGCAAGCTGGCGGCGGCCATCCTGGCCATCTGCGCGCTGGTGTTCTGCCTGTCGCTGTTCCGCAGCGGTATGGGTGTGCTGGACTCCCTGCTCTTTGCCGTGGCTTTGGCGGTGGCCGCCATTCCCGAGGCGCTGAGCAGCATTGTGACCATCGTGCTGGCCATGGGCACCCAGAAAATGGCCCGTCAGAACGCCATCATCAAGGAGCTCAAGGCGGTGGAAAGCCTGGGCTCGGTGCAGGTGATCTGCTCGGATAAGACCGGTACCCTGACCCAGAACAAGATGACCGTGCAGAAGATCTGGGCGGACGGCAAGCTGGTGGAGGCGAAGGAAGCCGACATGAGTGACCCGGCCCAGGAGCTGCTGATGAAGATCGGCCTGCTGGCCAGCGACGCCACCGTGGATGTGGCCAGCGGCGCTTCGGTGGGCGACCCCACCGAGATTGCCCTGGTGAACTGGGGCGGCATGCATCAAACCGATGCAAACAGTGTACGCAGTCAGTTCCCCCGCCTGGGCGAGCTGGCCTTTGATTCCGACCGCAAGCTGATGAGCACCCTGCACCGGGTGAACGGCAAACCCATGCTGCTCACCAAGGGCGCCATGGATGTGCTGCTGGCCCGTTCCGAAGAGCTGCTCACCGCCAAGGGCGTTGTGCCTCTGACCGATGAGATGCGCACCGCCATCGCCCGGGCCAACGAGGAATTTTCCGAAAACGGCCTGCGCGTTCTGGCCTTCGCCTGCCGCGAGATGGACGCGGAGCGGGAGCTGACCCTGGAGGACGAGAACGGCTTCACCTTTGTGGGTCTGGTGTCCATGATCGACCCGCCCCGTGAGGAGAGCAAGCAGGCCGTGGCCGACGCCAAGCGCGGCGGCATCCGCACCGTGATGATCACCGGCGACCATAAGGTCACCGCCACCGCCATTGCAAAGCAGATCGGCATCTTTGAGGAAGGCGACATGGCTCTGGAGGGCGTGGAGCTGGATGCCATGACTGACGACGAGCTGGACGAAAAGCTGACTCGCATCTCGGTTTACGCACGCGTTTCCCCTGAGCACAAGATCCGCATCGTCTCCGCCTGGCAGCGCAAGGGCTGCATCGCCGCCATGACCGGCGACGGTGTGAACGACGCCCCCGCCCTGAAGAAGGCGGATGTGGGTGTGGCTATGGGCATCACCGGCACCGAGGTAAGTAAGGACGCCGCCGCCATGATTCTGGCGGACGACAACTTTGCCACCATCGTGAAGGCTGTGGTGAACGGCCGCGGCGTGTACACCAACATCAAGAACGCCATTCAGTTCCTGCTGTCCGGCAACATGGCCGGTATTCTGGCGGTGCTGTACGCTTCGCTGATGGCTCTGCCCGTGCCCTTCCAGCCGGTGCACCTGCTCTTTATCAACCTGCTCACCGACAGCCTGCCCGCCATTGCCCTGGGCATGGAGCCCGCCCGCAAGGGTCTGCTGGACCAGAAGCCCCGCGACCCCAAGGCCTCCATCCTGGATAAGCCCCTCATGTTCAAGATTCTGTGGCAGGGCGCGCTGATCGCCATCGCTTCCATGACCGCCTTCTATCTGGGACTGTCTGCCGGCGGCGCTGCCATGGCCAGCACCATGGCCTTCGCCACACTGACCCTGGCCCGCCTGTTCCACGGCTTCAACTGCCGCGGCACCGAGTCCATCTTCAAGCTGGGCCTTGGCAGCAATAAATACTCTCTGATGGCCTTTGCCGGCGGCGTGGTGCTGCTGGTGGCCGTGCTGATGATCCCGGTGCTGGAGAGCCTGTTCGCAGTCACCGCCCTCAGCGGTATGCAGTACCTGCAGATCCTGGGTCTGGCCTTCGCGCCCACCCTGCTGATCCAGCTGGGTCGTGTGATCCGCGGCAAGTAATTTTGACCGGAAGAATCTGAAACAAAAACAGCCGCCGTGCTTCCCGATGTCGGGAGGCGCGGCGGCCTTTTTTGTCTGTGCTTATCAATACTGGCTGATGGGCAGGGAAGCGTCGTCGTCACTGGCTTCAATGGCCCGGATGGTCACCGGGTAGCTCACGCCGGGGCGAACCTCCACCTGCACGGTGTCGCCGATACGCTTGCCGAAGATAGCCCGGCCCAGCGGGGATTCCCGGCTGATGAGGCCGCTGTCCGCGTTGACCCGCAGAGTGGTCACCAGCTTGACCACCATCTCCTCCTCGTCCTCGGGGAAGTACAGGGTGATTTTGTCAAACAGACCCACCGAACCCTCGGCGTGGTCGGATTTGACCACCTTGGCGGTCTTGATCATCCGCTGCAGGTAACGGATGCGGCTCTCGTTCCGGTTTTTCTGGCGCTTGGCCTCCTTGTATTCAAAGTTCTCGCTCAGATCTCCGTAGGAGCGGGCGATCTTCACGTCCTCCAGGCACTGGGGCCGCACCACCAGGATGCGGTGCTCGATCTCCTCCTGCATTTTTTGAATGTCCACTTCGGTGAGTTCGTCGTACATGCAATCAATCCTCTTTTTCGGTATGTTCGCTCAGAGCCCTCAGGCGTAGACCTGGCGGCTCTGGAAGATGCACAAAGCGCTTTTGCTTTTGCCCGATTCCAGCAGGGTGCGGGCGGCGTACAGGGTGGCCCCGGCGCTGGCACCGGCGGGAATGCCGTCGGTGAGCAGCACCTCGCGGGCGGCCTGCACCGCCTCGCCGGTGGTCACCGCCGTCACCAGATCCACCACATAGGGGTTGTAGTTCTCCGGCACAAAGCCGAAGCCGATGTTGGCAATTCCGTGGGGCGCCAGAAAACCGCCGCCGATGGCCTGACACTCGTAGGGTTCCACCGCTGCCATGCGGATGTGGTTGGTCCAGGCCTTCACGTATTCGCCCACGCCGGTCACGGTGCCGCCGCTGCCCACCCCGGCCACAATGGCGTCGATCAGGTTGCCACCCTCGGTGGCCTTTAAAATGGCGGGGCCGGTGATGCGCCGGTGGTATTCCGGGTTGTCCTCGCTGGCCAGGTAGTTCATGTAGTAAGCGCCCTGCTCCTCGGCCATGCGGCGGGCCAGAATATCCATGCCCTCCTGGCCGGAGGGGCGCTCGTAGCAGGGACGCAGCCGGGCACCCAGTCCCTGCAGAAAACGCTCCCGCTCCGGCTCCAGTGCGGGCGGCACCACCAGCGTGAGCGGGTGACCGCTGCGCCCGGCGGCAATGGCCAGCGCCGCCGCAAAGGCGCCGCAGCCGGTCTCCACAATGGGCTGGCCTTCCTTCAGTTCACCCCGCTGGGTGGCCAGACGGATCATGGCGGTGGCCAGCGCGTCCTTGCCGGTGCCGGTGGGGCCGTCGAACAACAGGCAGGCGTATAGCTTGCCGGGGAGGCCGTGTTTTGCGGCATAGCCGCCAAGGGCCACCACAGGGCAGCGGGTGAGCTGCTGGTAATAGGTCTCGTTGATTCCGGTCATCACAAACGCCTGCCTTTCTTATTATATAGGAAAGCAATGGGGACTGACGCGGCGGGAGCGGGCGGGGCACCCGCCGCTTTCTGCCCTTATTGTAGCACGTTCCGAGACCAAAGTCATGCCTGGGAAAGAGGGGAAAGAAAAAGAACGTTTTTTGCGCCAATTCCCCCTTGA